>JAEYTY010000066.1 GCA_023433775.1 Pseudomonadota bacterium
GTGGAATATCCCGTGCCGATGACCGACGAGATGGCGCAGGCCGTGACGGCGATGAGCCAGACGCTGGGCGTGGATGCGAGCAAGGCGCGGGCCTATTCGCTGGGCACGGGGCTGGAGCCCATCCCCGATCCCGAACGCCGCCTGACCTTGACGGGCGACCGCGATGCCCTGGGGATGCCGCGGCTGAAACTGCATGTCACCGTGCCGGAGCGCGACTTCGACCTGTATCGCCTGACACTGCGCGAACTGGGACGGCAGCTGCTGCTGTCAAAAGCGGGGATGCTGCGGCTGAACCACAAGAGCCGCGAAGAATGGCTGGCCTCCATGTACCAGCCCAAGGTGCTGCCCTGGTGGGGCAGCCACCATCTGGGCACCACACGGATGCACGACGACGCCAAACAGGGCGTGGTGGACGCCAACTCCAAGGTCCATGGCCTCGCCAATCTCTATGTGGCGGGCAGCGGCGTCTTCCCGACCTATGGTTCGTCCAACCCGACACTGAACCTTGTGGCGCTGACGCTGCGGCTGGGCGATCACCTGAAGACGGTGCTGGCATGAAGCGGCGCGCCTTTCTTCTGGGCGGCAGCGCCCTTGTCGCTGCGGCGGCGGGCGGCGTGGCCTGGCAGGCCGGGCTGTTCGGCAAACGCTATCCGCCCACGCCCTATGATGATGTGCTGGGCCGCTTGCGGGACCGTGACGCGATGGCGGCATTCGGAGCCCAGGCGATGACGGCGGATTTCGCGCCCGATGCGGCGGCGGCACGGCTGCGCACCTTGCTGGGCCGCGACGGGCTTGAGGCCAGTGCGCTGCGCGATGCGAGCGAAGGCCGGGTGGTGGAAGCCGCCAAATGGCTGGCCCCCGAGAGCATGGCGCTGATGGCGATGCTGGCGGCGCGAACGGCCTGAACGGCAGGACGGCCCCATCCTTCGACAGGCTCAGGATGAAGCGGGCGTCAGAGCGGGATCGCCTTAACAAGTCCGCGCAGCGAGTTGCCGAAATAGACTTCCGCGCCTTTGAGATCGTCCGGCGTCAGCACCGCCTCGCGCGCCCTGCCCGATGCGAGCAGTTCGGCGCGCAACCGGCCGTCCAGCGCACCCGATGACAGGGGCGGCGTCAGCAACACGCCGTCGCGCTTCACAAAGACATTGCTGCGCGCGCCTTCGGCGATTTCGCCGCGCTCGTTGAGGAAAATCATCTCGTCGGCCAGCCCGGCTTCCTTTTCATAGAGCGCGCGCCAGCTGGTCTTGTGGCGTTGCAGGGGATCGGTGGCCGTCACCCGGCCGGTGGCGATGGCCCAGGTCCAGTGTGGCGGGTTGGCGTCCAGCGGCGCGGCGGTGGCGTGGAAGTGGCCGGATTCATCGAGGGTGAGGCGTACCCGGAGGTGCCCCCTCCGGCCTTCGGCCACCTCCCCCGTCTGCCCTGCGGGCGCGGGGGAGGAAAACAGAGCGACGGCTCCGTCCAGCGCCGCGCGGGCCTGCGCCGCATCATAAGGCAGGCCGAACTGCCGGGCGGAATTCTCCAGCCGGGCCAGATGCGAAGCCAGCCGCACGAACGCGCCGTCATGCTTCAGGGTCTCGATCAGTTGAAGCGGCGGGCGGGCATCCTCGAAGAAGCGGGCCTTGAGGCGGCATTCGGCATATTCGGATGCGCCATCGGAATCCTGCACCACCCCGCCGCCAATGCCCAGCGAGCCGGTGCCGCCCGATATGGTCAGTGTACGGATTGATACATTGAAGCGGGCGCTGCCATCAGGCGCAAAATGCCCCACCGCGCCGCAATAGGCGCCGCGCGGCGTGTCTTCGAGTGCGCGCAGGACTTCCATGGCGCGGATCTTGGGCGCGCCCGTCACCGAGCCGCAAGGAAACAGCGCCGTGAGGATATCGGCCACCCCAGCATGGGGGCGCAGCGCCGCCGCCACGGTGGAGACCATGGTGTGCAGGGTGGGATAGGTTTCGACCGCGAACAGATCCTTCACTGTCACGCTGCCGGTCCTGGCGATGCGGCCCAGATCGTTGCGGATCAGGTCCACGATCATCAGATTCTCGGCGCGGTTCTTGGCGCTGGCCGCCAGGGCCGCTCCCTCGCCTGCGTCATCGCCCAGACGCGGCGCGGTGCCCTTCATGGGGCGCGAGGCGATCACGCCTTGCGCCGAAAGGTCGAAGAAGAGTTCGGGCGACAGGCTGACCACCTGCGCTGTGCCGTCATCGACAAAGGCGCACCAGGGCGCCTGGCTGGCATGGCGCAGCCGCTCGTACAGCGCCAGCGCATCGCCCGCGAAGGCGAAGCGGGCGCGATAGGAGAGATTGGCCTGATAGATGTCGCCTGCCGCGATCAGCGCTTTTACGCGATCGAAGCGCGCCCGATACGCCGCCTCGTCCCAGTCATGCGCCAGCGGCCCTGCATAGGCGCGGCCCAGGGGCGCGGGCGGCGCGGTGGGGCCATCGAACACCCCAAGCCGCAGCAAGGGCACGCCATCGGGCAACAGGGGCGCGAGCCGGCTTTCCAGGACATAGCCCAGCTCATAGGCGAACCAGCCCGCGACATGGCGGCCTTCGGCCAGCGCGGCCTGCACGGCGGCCAGCGCGTCAGCGACCTGGGCGGCCCCGTCGGCACGGATCACCCGCAGGGGCCGCTGGAAGGCCTGCCGTCCGCCCGGAAAATCGAGGATCACCCGCATGCGGGCTTTGTGCCTGCCGCTGCGTCAGGCTTCAACCGGTTCCTCCCACAATCCCAGATTGTCTTGAAATCGGGCTTTTGTGCCCCATCTTTGTTCTGTCGGCGTTTTTTGGCGTCCTGAAGGGCCCAACCCAGCAAATCGGTGGCATCGAAAGTTCCGTTGCCGCGTTGGCAAAGGGTGACAGGACGATCAAGCGCCAGGACTGGAGGCATGCATGATGACCGAACTGGAATTGGGTGCGGAGCTGGAGAA
>JAEYTY010000071.1 GCA_023433775.1 Pseudomonadota bacterium
GCTTCGCTTGAGGCGCCGCAAAAACTGTTCCGGGTCAATATGGAAGGCTCTGCCAATCTCTTCGAGGCCATGGTCCACCATGGCAGCAAGCGCATGGTCCATATCAGTTCGGAGGAAATCTACGGCGTCTTCAATGCCGCTCGGGTCGATGAAGACCATCCACAAAACCCGCTTCATGCCTATGGTATCAGCAAGGCCGCCGTTGAGCATCTGGGCCGCAGCTATGGCGAAGCGCACGGGATCGAGTGCATCAATATCCGTACCTCCTGGGTTTACGGCCCGGATTTTCCCCGCGATCGGGTACCGCTGAACATGATCCGTGCCGTGGCACGCGGCGAGGCACTGCATGTCCCCGGCGGAGCGCATGAGCGGATTGACCACACCTATCTCGATGACGCGGTGGCGGGCACGCTGGGAGCGCTGGATTGCACTAGCCACAGTCATGACGCTTATCATGTGTCGAGCCAGTCCAGTCCCTCGCTGGCCGAAATCGCAGCGATCCTTGCCGAACTCGATCCCAACGCGCCACCGATTACGGTGGGCGAGGGGCCTTATCGCCATGCCGGGCGGGTCGCGATGCCCCGTAAGGGCGCACTGGATTGCAGCCGGGCACAGAAGGCCTTCGGCTATGTGCCGCGGTTCGACATTCGTGCCGGGCTTGCAGCAACGCTGGAAGCGGAGCGCGCCGCCCTCGCGGGCAAGCGCATGGAGATGCATAATGGGTAAGCTGCTGATCACAGGGGCCATGGGCCATGTCGGCTATGAAACCGTGCGCCAGGCGGTAGCGCACGGTATTGCCGTTGTTGGGCAATACATGACAACCTTTCGCCAGGAGGACGCGGATGCACTCGGTCCGGGGGTCACCTGGGCGCAATGTGACCTTGCGGATCCCTTCGGCCTGACCATGCTGGCGGCCGAACACGACATCGAAGGCTGCATTCACACCGCCGCCATCCCCAATGACGTCGTGGCTATTCCCCAGCCACTCAAGACCTTTCAGAGCAATGTGGCGGCAACAACGCTGATGCTGGAAACAGCGCGGCGGCTAAAATGGCGGCGTTTTATCAATGTGTCGACAGGCTCGGTTTTCCAGTCATTGCCCGATGCGGTGACGCCTGTTCCCGAAGACACGATGCCGACGCCCAAATCGCTCTATGCGGTGACCAAGCGGGCTTCCGAAATGATGGTCGGCGTCTACGCTTCGACCTATGGTGTGTCGGCCGCCACGGTGCGGATATCATGGATCTTTGGCCAGCCACTGGTGCCGCGTCGGTTCGATGCGCCGCGCGGGCCCATCCCCGAATTTCTGCGCCGCGCCCTGAGGGGCGAAGCGATTGCCGAACCATCGGGCGGCGAGTTTGCCGCCAGCTTTACCTACGTGCCCGACTGCGCGGCAGGCCTTCTCGCGCTTTGGGAAGCAAAGGCGCTGAAGCACGACATTTATCATCTGGGGTCGGGGCGGAATTATACTACCGCCGACGTGGCAGAAGCCGTGCGCAAGGCTGTTGCTGGCGCCGACATTTCGGTTGGTGCCGGCACGGCGCCATGGACCGACAGTACAGTGATGCGCGGTCCTCTTTCCTGCCGACGCATGGAAGACGAACTTGGTTTCCGGCCTGCGCATGACCTTGATGCCGCCGTGGCAGCCTTCGCTCAATGGATGCGTGACAATCCGGAACGCTGGGGCGGCACGAATGGCTGAGGAGATATTCGATCTCGTCGTCGTCGGAGCCGGTGCGGCGGGCATGACGGCTGCTGCAACTGCAGCAGCCAAGGGGCTGAGCGTCATCGTGGTCGAAAAGACAGCGCTCATCGGCGGCAATACGAGCTTTTCGGGCGGCATGGTCTATGTGCCGAATAATGCAAAGATGGACGAAGCCGGCCGGCCCGACGATCCGGCTGAAGCCATGCGCTATCTCGATCTGGCCGTGCCGACCGAGGACGGACGCGACGCGCGGGCGCGATTTGTCGAGAAAGGCCGTGAGGCCGTGGACTTTCTCGAAAGCCACACCGCGGTTCGGCTCAAGCCCGTTATGTTCTATCCCGATTACTACCCCGATCTGGAAGGCGCTCGTGATGGGCTGCGCGTGTTGGAGCCGGTGGCCTTCGATGCCTCGTCCCTGGGCAGATGGTTCGCAAAACTGCGCCCCCCCATTCCTGAATTCACCATTCTCGGCGGTATGATGGTCGCGCGGGAGGATTTGCCGCATTTCCGCAATTTCAGACGTTCGCCGCGCTCGTTCCTGCGGGTGGCGCGGTTGGTGGTCGAACATTGCCTGCAACGCCTGCGCTTCCCCCGCGGCTCGCGGCTGGTGCTGGGCAATGCACTGGCTGGGCGACTGCTGCAGTCATTGCTCGACCGGGGTGTGACCATTCTCACCGATTGCCAAGTCTCGGAGGTCATCATTGCTGACGGCAAGGCGACCGGGTTGCGTATTGTGCATGACGGCAAGGAGCGCACAATCAAGGCGCGCCGCGGCGTGATGCTGGCAACCGGAGGCTTCTCGCATGGGAGAGACAAGCGCGCGGAATGGCTGCCCCCCGCTGCCAGTCCGGAAAGTCCCTTTGCCCCGGGCAGCACCGGTGATGGGCTGGATCTCGGTTCGTCTGCGGGCGGCACCATTGTCACTGATAACGCGAACAATGCCTATTGGAGCCCGGCCTCGGTCTACACGCGTGCGGACGGACGAAAGGTGGTCTATCCCCATACGGTCACGGATCGGGGCAAGCCTGGCTCGCTTGTGGTCAATAAGGCTGGCAGTAGATTTACCAGCGAGGCGGTCTCCTATCATCGCTTTGGCGAAGCGCTGCTCAGGCCGGGGAACCTGCCCGCATGGATCATCTGTGACAGTCGCTTCATCTGGAAATACGGACTAGGGGCGATCATTCCCTTCACCTCAAACCTCGATCCCTATCGCGAAGCCGGCTATCTGCATTCCGCGCATACGCTGCCTGAACTGGGAAAAAAGCTCGGCATCGACCAGGCCGGTTTTGCCCGAACGATGGAACGGTTCAATTCCGATGCCGGGCGTGGCAAGGACAGCGAGTTCGCCCGCGGGGAGGACATCTATGCGCGCTATCTGGGTGACGCGGAGAACTGGCCTAATCCCTGTCTGGCGCCCCTTCTCAAGGCGCCGTTCTACGCCATTGAACTGGTTCTGAGCGATCTGGGAACGGCGGCTGGGCTACGGACCGATCTCGACTGCCGCGTACTCGATGCTCGTGGTGAAGCCGTCCCGGGTCTCTATGCCGTTGGCAATGACATGCTTTCGATCATGCGGGGACATTACCCTGGCCCTGGCATCACGCTAGGGCCTGCATTGACCTTTGGCTACCTGGCCGCTTGCCACGTCGCGGGCAATAACTGATGCGGCGCGTTGCCATTACTGGTGCCTCTGGGCTGCTCGGCACTTATGTAGCGAAGGCAGTCATGGCCGATGCGGACGTTGTCGGCGTTGATATCCAGCCGCCCGCCTTGCACCACGACCATTTCGAAGCCTCTATCGTCGATCTCGAAAGGCTGGCGCTCGGTTTATCCGGAGCCGACTGTGTGCTTCACATTGCGGCCGCCGCCAATATCAGTGCAGGTCCGCCCGAAACCATCATGGCGCTCAACGTAACCGGCACCTGGAATGTGCTGGAGGCTGCGCTTAGGGCAGGGGTGCGCCGTGTCATTCTGTGTTCCAGTGACAGCGTTATGCGCAATACGGTCTGGAAAGATTATTACTGGTGCCCTGATGAGCTACCTGTCGATGAAGAGCATCCGGTTAGTCCCGTCGATCCCTATGGGCTTTCCAAGTTTCTGTCGGAAGAGATTGGGCAATCCTATTCTCGGCGCGGACTTGAAGTATTGGCCCTGAGGCCAGTGTTTATCCTTTTCCCCGCGATGATGGGCGAGGTGTTGGCGCGGAACGCAAGTCCACGATCATATGTTGGCCCCAGCGCTGGCGGTCACGTGGCTGCTGGCGGCGGGATTTGCTGGCACCACATAGATCCGCGTGACGTTGCCGAAGCATTCCGGCTCGCCATGAGAGTCGAATGGCAGGGGTATGAGGCTTTTTACCTCTGCGCGCCATCCACGCTGCATCCGAGCCCCACTCTCGAACGGCTTATGGACGTTTTCGGCCGACTACCCGATCGCATTGATCCGGCTCGTTATCGCGACAATCCATTTGCCGCCATGTTTGACACGAGCCGCGCCGAAGGCCGACTGGGCTGGACAGCGCGATATGACCATCGCCCCAGTGTTTTCAGCGCAGAATAGGAGAAGCTGGCATGAGCAGGTACCAGGAGCGGAGCGGCCACGTCCGGGATGCTGATGTCCCGTGGACAATTGTGCCGGGGGACACAAAACGAAAGTATCTCGTCTATGAGCCGAAGATGCTCCTCATGCGCAACGCCTTTGAGACCGGCTTCGTGGGAAAGCTGCACAGCCATCCTCATGTGCAGGCCAGCTATATCGTGAGCGGAAAATTTGAGATCACCATCGACGGTCGCACCGAGGCCATGGGGGCTGGCGACGCATTTCTCATACCGTCCGGTCAGGACCACGCCGCTAAATGTTTAGACGCGGGTGAAATCATCGAAGTGTTTACGCCGATCCGGGAGGAGTTTATTGGTAATTAGTTCTCTGGCGTGAATAAAATCTACAGCGGCTCCCATGGGTTCGATTGCGACTGGGGCGACGATTTCCCCAAGCAGACATGTCGGATGGGCAGAGGTTGTTCGAGTTGTCTCGTAGCTACTCCGAAGTGCTCGCTTTGAACAGTTGCCTCGGCGCGCCCGTGGCGCAGTGGAAGGGCGTCGCCAACCTCCCCGAGCTGGCGGAAGATTTCGTGCAGCAAGCGTCCTCATCCTGCAGGCATCTGCGCACTGGGAAATTCCTATGGCGCCGGAGCCCTATAGGACACCAGATTGGTTGCAACGAGATTGACCTGTTCAGCGGGCCTTTCTCCGCGCATGAGCTGACCAAGCGTGTCAAAGGCCTGCTCGGCCAGGCCGCGCTCGTCCTGGCGAATGACAAAGACTGGATTGGGCAGGTATTCGATAATGGCGGAATAGGCGAAGGTGCCCGCCAGCAGGCCAGGCGGGATAGCGCCCAGCCGCGTGCGGATGGCGCGCATGGCGCCGTGTAAGATCAGCAATGAGCCAAAGATCAGCCCGTCCGGCAAATCGCCGTCGGCAGTGAGCAAATCTTCGATCAGAGCATAGCCGCCGTCCTCAGTGTCCTGATTGGATGAGCGCACCGTGAAGCGGGCTGTGGCATCGGGAAGTTGCGCAGTGGCACTCTCAAAGCCGCCGATTCGCTGCTGCGTTGTCGGATTGGCGGGACTGCCGGTCAGGAAGGTAATTTTGCGGGCACCAGCGGCAATGATGCGATGTGTCACCGTCTCGGCACTCACAAAATGGTTGCTGGTGACAACAAAGCCGTCGTCCCCCTCAAAGCGCCGATCGATCTGGACGACCGGCATTTCGGCCTTGCGTCCGCCCGTTGGCAGGCTGCGCCGCGGCTCGCAGGGGGTGAGAATGACACCATCGACGCCACGGGCGGCGAAGTTCTCCAGGGCCAGACGTTCGACTTCGGGACTCTCCCCGGTGGAGGTAGTCACCAGGATAAAGCCCTGCCGGCGGCAGTGCTGTTCAAGAACGGCAGCCAGGCGCGCAAAGAAGGCATTGGCAATGTCGGGGACAATGAGGCCCACTGTATGGCTGCGCGCCAGCTTGAGGCTGCGCGCGGCCTGATTGTAGCGATAGCCGTGCTCGGCGATATAGGCTTCGATGATCGCCCGCGCCTTGGGACTGATGCGATAGTCATCAGCCTTGCCGTTGATCACCAGGGTGACAGTGGTCCGCGAATACCCTGTGTCCTGTGCGATTTCCTTGATCGTTCTGGCCATGAAGTGGCGGTCTTTCCCATTGGAGCTGCCGAAACGGCCGGCCGTGGGCCCAACGCGCCCAGACAATTTTGTATTGTCCTGACAAGTCCTTGGCAACAGAAGCCACAGACGCCAAACGGCAGTTTTCCACTCGGTGAGCCATGTGCCTTTCACCCCTTGTCGTCACGCTCAAAATTCGCTAGATGTCCTTTGCTAACTTGTGTGAGCAAGTTTTAGCGGGTGAGGAGAAATCTCGACATCAGGGCTCATTTCCGAGCGCGATTGCGCACGTCTATGGCCCTGCAAAATCCCCGTCTGTCGAGACGGGGGCGTCATGGTCTCCGCGCCTACATTGACGCAAGGTGTCCGTCGTCAGATGCTTTGGCCCAGACCGGCGTTTTGATTAGCGGAGAGTCCTGCTCGTCATTGGGTTGATATTATGCGGCGAGGCTGGCGTGCAGCAAGCGGCGATGCTGGATGGTT
>JAEYTY010000073.1 GCA_023433775.1 Pseudomonadota bacterium
CTCCAGCTCTGGGCCGATCATCTGGAAGGCGCCGTCGTCGCCATCGGCAATGCCCCCACCGCCCTCTTCCACCTGCTCGAAATGCTGCGCGATGGCGCCCCCCGCCCTGCGGCCATTCTCGGAATGCCGGTCGGCTTTGTCGGCGCAGCGGAATCCAAGGATGCCTTGGCAGAGAACAGCTATGGCGTTCCCTATGCCATCGTCCGCGGAAGGCTGGGTGGCAGCGCCATCACCTCGGCCTGCCTCAACGCCTTGGCGAGGCCGGGCCTGTGAGCGGGAAGCTGATCGGCGTTGGCACCGGCCCGGGCGACCCGGAGCTTCTCACGCTCAAGGCGGTGCGCGCCATTGGCGAGGCCGATGTGGTGGCCTTCTTCGCCAAGCGCGGCAATGCCAGTAATGCCCGCGCCATCGCCGCCAGTCATTTCCGCCCCGGCCAGATCGAGGAAGCCCTCGATTATCCGGTGACCACGGAAATCGATCGCCGCCATGACGACTACAAAGGCCAGATCGCCGATTTCTACGCCGAGGCCGCCCAGCGCCTCGCCGTCCATCTCGATGCCGGCCGCACTGTCGCGGTGCTCAGCGAAGGCGACCCGCTGTTCTATGGCAGCTATATGCACATCCATCTGCGCTTGGCGCCGCTCTATGACAATGAGGTCATTCCCGGCATCACGGCCATGTCCGGCTGCTGGTCTGCCGCTGGCCTGCCACTGGTGCAGGGCGATGACGTGCTGACCATCCTTCCCGGCACGCTGGACCGCGAAGAGCTGGTCCGCCGCGTCTTGGACAGCCATGGGGCGGTCATTATGAAGCTGGGGCGGAATCTCCCCAAGGTGCGTGCTGCGCTGGCCGATGCCGGGCGTCTCTCCGGCGCCGTCTATGTCGAGCGCGGCACCAGCGCCAATGGCTTTCATCTGCCGCTGGTCGACAAGACTGACGATGCCGCACCCTATTTCTCGCTCATTCTTGTTCCGGGCTGGAGCGAGCGGCCATGAGCGGCAGGCTTGTCATCATCGGCACAGGACCGGGCAATCCGTCCCAAACCACGCCCGAGGCGCTCGATGCCATCGCGGCCTCCGACATGTGCTTCGGCTACGGCCCCTATCTTGATCGCCTCTCCCTGCGTCCGGATCAGCAGCGTCAGGCTTCGGACAATCGCGAAGAGCTCGACCGCTCCAAGGCCGCGCTCAATGCTGCCGCCAGCGGAGCAAAGGTCTGCGTCGTTTCCGGTGGCGATCCTGGCGTCTTCGCCATGGCTGCCGCCATTTGCGAGGCAGTCGAAGCCGGCCCCGAAACCTGGCGCCGCCTCGACATCAAGGTGCTGCCCGGCGTCACCGCCATGCTGGCCGTCGCTGCCCGGGCGGGCGCGCCACTGGGGCACGATTTCTGCGCCATATCGCTCTCGGACAATCTTAAGCCCTGGGAGTTGATCGAGCGCCGCCTGCGCGCGGTGGCCGAAGCCGGTCTCGTCATCGCCCTGTACAATCCAATCTCCAAGGCCCGTCCGTGGCAGCTGGCCACCGCATTCAAGATCCTGCGCGAGGTCCTCCCGGTCAGCACCCCGGTCATATTCGGTCGTGCGATAGGCCGGCCTGACGAACATTTTGCCGTCGTGTCGCTCGGCGAAGCCGACAAGCAGAATGCCGATATGGCCACCTGCGTCATCATCGGATCCGCCGAAACCCGCGTCATAGATCGGCCCGGCATGGACCCTCTGGTCTATTCCCCACGTGGCGTGCAGCCATGAGCACGCGCTGGCTGACCATTGTGGGCATGGGGGAAGAGGGCCCCGCCGGTCTCGCGCCCGCCGCCCGTGCGGCCATCGCCAATGCTGAATTGGTCTTCGGCGGCGCGCGACATCTCGAACTGGCCGCAGACATTACCACCGGCAAATCCCAACCTTGGCTCTCGCCATTTTCGGCCTCCATCGACGCCGTCCTCGCCGCCAAGGGGCAAAAAGTTTGCGTCCTCGCCTCTGGCGATCCGTTCCATTACGGCGTCGGCGCGACGCTGGCCCGCCATGTCGATCCGGCGCAGATGCAGGTCATTCCCCATCCCTCATCCTTCAGCCTTGCCGCCGCTCGTTTGGGCTGGCCCTTGCAGGATATTGTCAGCCTCTCGCTCCACGGCCGCCCGCTGGCGCTGATTGCCCCCCACCTGCACCCCGCCGCCCGCATTCTGGCGCTGACCTCTGACGAAGCCGGCCCCGCCGCTCTCGCTGCGCTCCTGACCGAAACCGGCTTCGGCCTCTCGATCATCACCGTGCTTGAAGCCTTGGGCGGGCCCCGAGAACGCATTCGCTCGCAAATGGCGATGGAGTTCAAACTCGCTGACATCGACCCCCTCAATATCTGCGCAGTCACAGTGGTCGCCCTGCCCGGCGCTCGTATTCTGCCGCTGACCCCCGGTCTCGATGATGCCTTGTTCGAGCATGATGGTCAGATCACCAAGCGCGAAGTGCGGGCGCTAACCATCGCGGCACTCGCCCCACGCCGCCATGAATTGCTCTGGGACATCGGGGCCGGCTCCGGTTCAATCGGCATTGAATGGATGCTTGCCGATCCGAGCCTTTCCGCAATCGCTATCGAGGGAGACGCTGACCGTGCGGCCCGCATCGCGCGGAACGCAAATGCCTTCGGCGTCCCTGATTTGCGCGTGGTCACCGGCACGGCCCCCGATGCGCTTGCCGGCCTCGACACTCCCCATGCCATCTTCATCGGCGGCGGGGGCTCCGATCCCGGCGTCATGGACACTGCCATCGCCGCCCTGCGCCCTTCTGGCCGGCTCGTCGCCAATGCCGTGACGCTCGAAATGGAACAGCTCCTGCTGCGTCTTCACGCCCAACATGGCGGTTCCCTCACCCGCATCGCCATTTCGCGCGCCGAGCCCATCGGCAGCATGACAGGCTGGCGTCCCGCCATGCCCATCACCCAATGGTCGTGGACGAAGCCATGAGTGTCCATTTCATTGGCGCCGGCCCCGGCGCGGCAGACCTCATCACCGTGCGCGGTCGCGATCTCCTCGCCCGCTGCCCGGTCTGTCTCTATGCCGGCTCCATCGTGCCCAGGGAGATGCTTGGCTGGTGCCCCCCAGATGCGCGCCTCATCGATACTGCCCCGCTCTCGCTCGAGGACATCGAAGCCGAATATATCCGCGCTCACGCGGCGGGCCAGGATGTGGCACGCCTCCATTCCGGCGACCTTTCCGTCTGGAGCGCCGTGGCCGAACAGATGCGCCGGCTCGACAGGCTCAGCATTCCTTACACACTCACGCCCGGCGTGCCGGCCTTTGCCGCCGCCGCCGCTACTTTGGGGCGTGAACTGACCGTCCCGGCTGAGGCACAAAGTCTCGTGCTGACCCGCGTTTCGGGCCGAGCTTCTCCCATGCCATCGGGTGAGACGCTCACCGCCTTTGGCGCAACCGGCGCCACGCTGGCCATCCACCTCGCCATTCATTCCCTCGACAAGGTCGTGGCCGACCTCACCCCGCTCTATGGCGCCGATTGTCCTGTCGCCATCGTCGCCCGCGCCTCCTGGCCGGACGAGCTTGTACTCCGGGGCACGCTGGGCGACATTGAGCAGCAATTCGCCGCCAAACCCGTCGAGCGCACCGCCGTCATCTTTGTGGGGCGCGGCCTCGGGGCTGAAGATTTTCGCGAAAGCGCACTTTACGACCCCGATTATCAGCGCCGCTTCCGCGGGCGAAACGATTAGCCGAAGAGACCAAGGAGCTTTTCATGACCGACGCGATCCTCCCCGAACTCCGTGGCAAGGCCGTTCTTATCACTGGCGCATCCACCGGCATTGGCGCAGCCCTGGCCAAAGCCTTCGCGGCCCAGGGCGCCATGGTCGGCGTCCACTACAATTCCAGCCAGGCGGCTGCCGAAAGCGTGCTTGAGGCCATCACCACCGCTGGCGGCAAGGCGCATCTGATCAAGGCCGACGCCTCCAAATCCGGCGAGATTGCCCGCGCCGTCGAAGAAGCCGCCTCAGTCTTCGGGCGTCTCGATGGCTTGATCAACAATGCCGGCGGCATGGTGGCGCGCCTCGCCTATGCCGACATGACCGATGAACATTATGACGCTGTCATGGATCTCAATGCCCGCTCGGTCCTCGCTGCCACACGCGCCGCCATTCCCCACATGAAAGCGGCAGGCGGCGGCTTTGTCATCAACACCACCTCGGTTGCCGGTCGCAATGGCGCCAGTGGCGACGCCGGGCTCTATGGTTCGTCCAAGGCCTTTGTCGCCAATGTCACCCGCGGCATGGCCAAGGAACTCATCCCCCATGGCATACGCGTCAACGCCATTGCCCCCGGTCTCATTGAAACGCCATTTCACGAGCGTTACTCCACCGAAGCGCAGCTCAAGGCGCAATTGGCCAATGTTCCACAGGGCCGCATGGGCACAGTCGAAGATTGCATTGGCGCCTATCTCTTCCTCGCCTGCGCCAGCCTTTCGCCCTACATCATTGGCCAGACCATCGAGGTCAATGGTGGCATGTTGATGCCCTGACGGGCGCGTCGCCTTGGCACGGCAATGCCTGCCATCTGACTATGCCAAGTCATGCCTATCCGGAGCCCTTGCCGTGCCGATCAATTTTGCCAGTTTCCTTCTCGTCGTTGCGCTGACCGCGGCCATCGCACCTCCGGGTTACAGCGCTTATGTCGGCGCCTATATCGCCATGATCGCCGCGCTCCTCGCCTTCGCGATCTATGGCTGGAAAGAGCGGGCGGTTTTTCGCCATCCCACGTCGCTCGCCATTCTGGCAGCTATTGCGCTGATCACGGCGACCTTGCCTTTCGTCTACAAGGGTCCGCAGGATCTGCTTGCACCCGTCTTCATCCTGCCCATGCTGACCACGATCGCGCTCGGTGCGCTGGCCCGTCCGGCGCGGTGGGTTCCCGGCCCCACGCTCTTCGCAGCGCTCTGCCTTTTCGCCGCAGCCATCGCCCTGGCAGGCGGCGCCTATGAGCATTTTGTGCTTGGCCTCTACAGGCCGGGTATGGGCAATAATCCGATCCACTACGCAACACTGGCAGCAATAGCGGGCGGCCTGGCCTCGGTCGGAGTGGTGTCCGGCCAATCGCGCTGGCGCTACCTCTTTCTCCTCGGGCCCATCCTGGGACTGGGCGCAACAATTGTTGCGGATTCGCGCGGCCCAATGGTTGGCGCGCTCGCCATTGCTGGTGTGGGTCTCGTCATGCTGACGATTTGGCTCTGGCGCGAGAACATATTCCGCTGGTCGCTCATTGCCGCGGTTTTGGCGGGTGTCGCCGCCGTCAGTTTTCTGGTCGGCACCAGCAACCCGCGCGTTCTGGGTCTCGCGGAATCGGCCTTCAACATTTTCCGGTTCACCGGTGGTACCGACGATATCCGCGCTGCGCTCTACACATCGTCTCTTCACGCCCTCGCGCAGTCGCCGCTTTACGGCCATGGCCTTGGCCAGTTGATGTTGACGGTCCAGGCCATGTTCCCGGAACAGGCTGAGGCATTCCATCTTGAAAACCTTCACGCCGACTGGGCCAATCTCTCGGTCATGGCGGGCATACCCGGCCTTCTGGCCTATATCCTGCTCCTCGCCGCGCCGCTTCTGCTGTTACTGAGGCCCGAAATCCGGAAAGACCGCCCCATTGTTCTGGGCGCCCTCTTGCTCACCACGGCGCAACTCACCCTCGGGATCAGCAATGCCATGTTCGGGGTTTTACCCCAGACCGTGATTTACGCTGTAGCGACTGGGTATTTTATGCTGCGCGCAGGCCGTCTGACTGGGGAAGGGTAGCAGCGTGTCAGGATGAGACAGGCAGCCTGACACGACCTGTGCGGGGTTAGACGTGGCTCTGTCCCGATTGGCTGGCTGCGGAATCCGGCTGATCGTTGAATTCAAAGACAAACCGGATTCTGGCTGGGGCGCCAGGATTCGGAGCTGGAAGTCAGAGCCTTGCTAAGTCGTTGATTTTATTCAACGTGCAGTCTGCCTGTATCCCACTTATGTATCCCAGTTTTGGGGTACATGTCCAGACAAGGATAGCGGCGATCAGCTACACGCCTCGAGACAGCTCGGCCAGCGCCATGCGGAAGCGCTATTCGACAAATTCTTCCCGGATCGGCGTGAACACTTCAATGATCTCACCCGCCTCTATGCACTTCGCGGCGTGGTCCAAACCACTCGATATGAGGAAGGCATCACCCTGCCCCATCGTTTCGGTGCGGCCATTGATGGTGATCTCAAAACGTCCGCTCACAATGTAGCTCGCCTGCACATGCGGATGGTTGTGCAATTTACCCTCAAACCCGCTTTCAAACGCGTTGCGCATGAGCAGCATCTGCGGCTCATAGACGAGATATTTGCGTCGGGTATCTCCCGGCACGTCCTTCCAGGGCACATCAGCATCCTTGACGTGTCCGCTTCGCTCCAGATTTTTTCTCACGCTCATCCCCTTTTATTGGCGCCAAATACACTGGTTCGGTGGTCATGTTTGGCCGTCCAACCCAAACGACGTCTGGCCAGACTCGTGTCAAAAATCGCCGCGAACGGGTTATCGCGATAGTGTACCGCGTCAATCCAATCCGGCAGCCGGCCAAATATTTCGGATACCCGGTCAAGTGTCGGGCGCGGATGAAGGGTTGATGGCGCGCAGAGATAAAACGCTTCATAGCCTTGCCAATTGGCATTGACGGCCAGACGGAACGCTTCTGCCAGATCCCGTGGATCAAGATGGTGCCAGCAAAAGCCGCCGCCGGCTGCCACGTGGCCACCGGCACATGGCCCAGAATAGCCCGTTGGATCCCTGTACCGGGCGAGCACCTCACCCAACATTGTGGGGAAGAGGATGAAGACTGGCCTCAGCGCCAGAACCTCCAGCCCCCGTCGTGAATAGGATCGCCCTGCCTCCTCGGCCATCAGTTTGGAAAGGCCATATGGATCCGCGGGCTTGAGCGGATGCTGCTCATCGATGGGTAGCTTTTCGGGACACCAGAAATGGTCCTTCCAGACCGTATTGCCCATGACGCTGTCGCTTGAGCACAGCACCACGCGCCGCACTCCGGCACGCAAGGCGGCCTCGAGAACATTCCAGCTGCCGGTGACATTGAGCGCCATGATGGTCTCGGGCGGGCCGGCGCTGATATTGGCCGCCGCCGCGATATGGATTACACAATCGACACCGGCAAAGGCCGAGGTCAGCGCGTCGAGATCAAGGATCGAGGCGTGGACATGGGCATGATCAACCTTGGGAGGCAGAATATCGACACCGACAATGTCGGCTTCGGGCTGCATCGCCTCGGCTACATAGGAGCCAAGCAAGCCAGAAGCGCCAGTGATGGCGACGCGACGCATCATCCATTGCCCGCGATGTGACAGGCCGCGAGATAGCCGAAGGTGAGTGCTGGCCCCAATGTGATGCCCGGCCCCGGATAATGCCCGCGCATGATCGACAGCATGTCATTGCCGACGGCATAAAGCCCCTGGATGGGCTGACCACCAGCGTCGAGCACGCGGCAATCGAGATCAGTTCGTAGTCCAGCCGCCGTTCCAAGATCGCTCAACACGAGTTCGATGGCGTGGAACGGCCCCTTCAGCAGAGGCGCCAGACACGGATTTGGCTGGTTTTCAGCATCGCCGAGATAGCGGGCATAAATGTCCTCGCCGCGAGCGAACGCACTGTCTGTGCCCAACGTCGCGTCGGCATTGAAAAGTGCCATGGTTTCAGCAAATCCGGCCTCATCGATGCCGAGTTTCTTGGCCAGAGCCGGAAGAGTGTCCGCTGAGTGTAGGTAGCCGGCTTCGCGATAGGGATCAAGGTTCGAGGTGAAGGGAATGATCGCCCCTAGCCCGTATTTCCAGATGAAGCGACTGTCACAAATGATCCAGGCGGGCAGATTGCCCTCCGTGAGCAGCGCCTCGCCGAAGCGATGATAGGACACTGCTTCGCTGGTGAACCGCCGGCCGGCTTTGTTGACCACCAGCGAGCCGGGCTTGCCTCGATCCGTGACCGTGTGGGGATATACCACTTTGCGTCCGTCGGCCCGTTTGTAGATGGAAGCCGGGCTCCAATAGGCGTTATTGGCATTGTCGGTCACCACGACGCCACCAGCGGCCGTGCCGAGTTCGAGTCCGTCGCCCGTGCTGCCAGGCGCGAAGGGACTATCAGGGCTGGCGGCAGAAGGCAGCCAGGCGCGGCGCTTGTCGGGTCCATGCGAAAAGCCGCCGGTCGCCAGCATGACGCCGCGCCGCGCTTCGATGACACGTTCCTTGCCATCATGCACCACGCGCAGGCCGGTCGCCTTGCCATCGGCAATCACCACGTCCAGCACGCTGCAATCGGTAAGGATGGTCACCTTGCGGTCGAGCAGCGATTGCAACAGTCGTCCGGCCAGCGCATTGCCCAAGACCAGACGCGAACCGCGATGATGGCGCAGCCGCTGCAGGCCGTGCTCGGTCACCAGCCGCGTCACGCGAAGGAAAGAGCGCAGCGAGCGCTTGAAATTGCGGAAATGCGGCAGGTCTTCGCGCGCCACCATCATGCCGCCGAGGATGGTGAATTCGGGGATGGGCGGGCGCAGTTTGCTGAACCAGCTGCCCAACGATGACGCATCGAACGCCACCGGCTCCAGAACCCGCAACCCGTCGCGCGCGCCTTCAAGGTCGGGATAGTAGTCGGGATAGAACATGACCGGCTTGAGCCGAACCGCGGTGTGGCTTTCGAGAAACTCTACAGCCTCGCGGCCTTTCTCGACAAAGCGCGCCCGCGCGTCGCGCCCGTCTTCGGTCGGCACTGCCAGATCGAGATAGCGCATGGCCTCAGCCGGATCGTCGGGCCGTCCGGCCTCGTCCATCTTCCCATTATGCGGCACATAGACCATGCCACCCGAAAAGCTCGTATTGCCGCCGATGAACGCAGTCTTTTCGACCACGATGACGCTCAGCCCCTTGGCAGCTGCAGTTGCCGCAGCCGTCATGCCCGCCGCGCCGGCTCCGACGACGACGAGATCGAATGTTTCCTCAGCCATTCGCGCCGTCCCAACGTTCCGGATTGTCACGCATCCATTGAGCGAAGGCTGCCACGGCGGCATCAAGGTCATGTGCAGGCTGGAAACCAAGTTCGTCTTCCATGCGTCGGCACGAGAGCGGACCGCGCATCACTGTGCTGTCGGTCCATGGCGCCGTGCCGGGGCCAACCGAAATATCGGCACCTGGAACGGCCTTGCGGACCGCTTCGGCCACTTCCGCGGTGGTATAATTTCGCCCTGATCCCAGGTGATAGATGTCGTGCTTCAATGCGGACGCCTCCCACAGCGCCAGAAGTCCCGCCGCGCAGTCGGGCACATAGGTGAAGCTGGCGGCAAACTCCCCGCCCGAGGGTTCGGCAATCGCTTCACCCTTGAGGGCGCGGCGCAGAAATTCGGGGATGGGCCCGCGCGGCGCATCGAACCGGCGCGGCACCAGCGGCTGGCCAAAGATCCACGATATCCGCACCGTGGCAGCCGAAACGCCATAGGTCGAAGCATAGACGCCGACCATCATTTCGGAAGCCCGCTTGGTCACCGCATAGAGCGATTTGGGCGTCGGCATTGTGTCTTCGGGGACGGGCGTCACCGCATCGGGCAATGACTGGAAAACCGAGCCGGTCGATACATTGATAAAACGCCGCCAGTTGAGCCGCCGCGCTGTTTCCAGCATCAGTGTTGTCGCCGCCACATTGCTCTGGAAGGTCTTGAGTGGCTGAGGAGTAGCCACGACGTCATTGGGAATGGCGGCGGTGTGAATGCAGCCTTCGATGTCGTGTTCGGCCGCCAGCATGGTCAGGCCGAAGGGATCCGCAAGGTCACATTGCGCCCAGGCGACCCCCGGGCCGAGTGCATCCGCGTCCTCCTGGCGAAAGGTTGTCATATATTGCCCGACAACAGGAATACCGCGCGCCACCGCCTGGCGCATGGTTTCGTAGCCGACATGGCCCATTGCCCCGGTGATCAGCAACTTACCCATTTTGCACCTCCATACGCCTACCCGCGATGGCGGCGCGCTCGGCTTCCAGCGTCGCCGCAAGCCCGGCGCGAATGTCGAATCGTGGCACATAGCCAAATGCCTTCTGCGCCCGGCTGCAATCCAGTGCGCCCTTGCGGGGCATCGCGACCCGCCCGGCATGACGATACGGCCCCTCGCCTACCGAGATCGGTGGCGCATTGGGATCGAGTTCGGCAAGGATCGACGCGATTTCAGCCAGCGAGGGACTGGACTGGCTCGACACATGATAGGCGTCGTGACTGTGGCTGGTGCAATCCAGCGCTCCCAGCGTGCCCGCCACCGCGTCATCGAGATAGGTGTGGTCGATCCGCTCATGCGCACCGCCGGGGACATGCAGTGCTTCGCCGCGCGCCACGGCGCGGACCATGTTCAGCGGTACCCGGTCGCGTGGGAAATCCGGCCCATAGACCCAGGAGGTGCGGATATTGATGCACTCGATCCCATGCGCCTCGCCATAGCTGCGGCCCAGATGTTCAACGGCGGCCTTGCTAATGCCATAGGCATGCAGCGGGTTTTGTGGGTGGTCTTCATCGACCCGAGCGGCATTGAAGGCGCCGTAGATTTCCTCCGAACTGATATGGACCATGCGCTTGCTGCCATGGTGGACCATGGCCTCGAAGAGATTGGCAGAGCCTTCCATATTGACCCGGAACAGTTTTTGCGGCGCCTCAAGCGAAGC
>JAEYTY010000119.1 GCA_023433775.1 Pseudomonadota bacterium
CTACAAGGCGATGGCCGACCGCGGGCCGCTCACCTCGCGCGAGATCGCCAGCCGCGCCGGCTGCGCCGAACGCTATGTCCGCGAGTGGCTGAACTCGCAGGTCGCGGGCGGCTATGTGACCTACCACGCCGTCAGCGGCACTTATGAACTGACGCCGGAACAGGCCTTCGTGCTGGCGAACGAGGACAGCCCGGTGTTCATCCCGAATGCCTGGGCGACTCCGGCCTCGATGTGGGCCGACGAGGAAAAGGCGGTGGAGGCCTTCCGCACCGGCGCCGGCATTCCCTGGGGTGACCATGACGGCCGGCTCTTCTGCGGGGTCGCGTCCTTCTACCGCAACGCCTACCGCGCCAGCCTCGTGCCGGAATGGCTGCCGGCGCTCGACGGGGTGGTCGACAAGTTGAAGTCCGGGGCACGTGTGGCCGATGTCGGCTGCGGCCACGGCCACTCCACCGTGCTGATGGCAGAAGCCTTCCCCAACTCAACGTTCCACGGCTTCGACACGCACGACAAGTCGGTCGAGGAGGCCCGCCAGGTGGCGAGGGAAGCCGGCGTCTCCGATCGCGCCACCTTCTCCAGCGCACGGGCGGAGAACTATCCGGGGACGGGCTATGACCTCATCTGCTTCTTCGACTGCCTGCACGACATGGGCAATCCGGTGGCAGCCGCCACGCATGCGGCCAAGGCCCTGGCCAAGGATGGGACGGTGATGCTGGTGGAGCCCTTCGCCAACGACCGGGTGGAGGACAACATCTCGCCCGTCGGCCGGCTCTACTACGCAGCCTCGACGACGATCTGCTGCGCCCATGCGATCTCGGATGGCGGCCACACCGTCCTAGGCGCCCAGGCCGGCGAGGCAAGGTTGAAGGACATCTTCCGCAAGGCGGGTTTCACCCGCTTCCGCCGGGCGATGCAGACGCCGTTCAACCTGATCCTCGAAGCCCGCCTCTGACCACGGCGGCGGACCGGATGATGGCCGCGGGAAGGACCTCCCCCGCGGCCGTCGCCTGGCCTCAGAGCCAGCCCGCAGCGCGCAGCAAGGGCGCGCCGCTGCGGCTGATCGGAACCAGTGACCCGTCCTCCAGCTCCAGCTCTCCGCTTCCCCGCCGCCAGCGGGCCGAACGGATGGCATCGGCCGCCACCCACCAGGACCGGTGGACGCGATAGCCATGCGCGCTACAGAGCTCCTCCACCGCATCGGAGAAACGCAGGGTGAGGAGCTCGATGCCAGCATCGGTATGGACCCGCACGTAATGATCGTCGGCTTCCAGCGCGATCAGCCGCGCCGTCCGCCGCCGGGCGGAAAGCCGGCCGCGCAGCCTCGCCTCCGCCTCCGGCAACGGCGGCGCAATCACGGTACGCGTTTCGACCAAGGCCTCCGGCTTCCGCTGCACGAGCGTCCGCAGTACCATGACGATGAGGCAGACGATGAAAACCTGCCACAGCAGCTGCCGCGTGAAGGGGGACATGACGGCGTGGTCGTGACCGAGCAGCAGGTTCATCGCCTGCAGCACGATCAGCGTCACCACCGGCGTCATTACCACCGAGACGACCGCCATGCGCAGCCAGGGCTCCTTCAGCCTTCGCTGCACGACCATGTCGAACAGGATCCCGACCACACCGCCGGCCGTGATCGTTCCCAGCCAGAAGAGCGCTCGCGGAAGGACTGGATCCTCCACCGTGCCATAGGGCCCAAGGACCGCGAGAACCGCGCCGATCAGGATGAAGAGGCCAAGCTCCGAGACATGCCGCATTGCCGTTTCTTGCCCCAGGGAAGGACGGAAGTCGAGATGCGAGCCTACCCGATCCCGCACCGCTCGCGAAGCCATGGCACCATTGGCGAAATCCGGCTGGCGCCGGCTTCGGCAGGAAGCAAGCTTTCTGGCAGCAACCTGTGGAGATCGACCCATGAATGCAGTCATGCAACGCGTACCGGCGCTTGGGAATGTCGCCTGGCTTATCGCTACCTTCGCCAGCGTAGCGGTCGCAGCCGCCTCCTACCGCTACGTCATCGGCGTCGGCCCCATGCCGCCGAAGATTGTCGCCAACGCCTTTGCCATGCCCTGGCTCCCCCTCCACGCGGCTGCCGCCGCCACGGCCCTGTTGATCGGGTCTTTCCAGTTCGTCGGGCGGCTGCTGCGAACGCGGCCCGCGGTACACCGGTGGACGGGGCGCGTCTACGCCGTCGCCTGCCTGATCGGCGCCGTCACCGGGCTGGTCCTCGCGCTTGGCACCACGATGGGTCCGGTCGCCACCGCCGGCTTCGGCAGCCTGTCGGTGATCTGGGCGCTCACGATCGGCTATGGCTGGCAGCGGGCTCGCGAGCGCCGCTTCCCCGACCACCGCCGCTGGATGATCCGCTCCTGGGCCCTCACCTTTGCGGCCGTCAACCTGCGCGTCTATCTCGCAATTGCCGGGGCGCTCAGCATCCCCTTCGATGTCAGCTACCCGATCATCTCCTTCCTGGCCTGGGTGCCGAACCTGATCCTCGCCGAACTCTACCTCGCCCGCAGCGCCCCC
>JAEYTY010000120.1 GCA_023433775.1 Pseudomonadota bacterium
GTTCGCCAAGATCGGCGCCGAGCTTGGCGGCGAGCTGCTCATAATCTTCGATCATGCCAACGATAGAATCGCTCGCCGCAACACCGGTAAAGGGAGCGAGCGGGCTGAGCGCGGTTTCAATTTTTTCGCCGCCAGACCAAGCTCCCGCACGATCCCAGTATTCTGCAACAATGAGATCCGGCGCTAGGGCGGCGGCCTTCTCCACGTCCACCTCACTCCAGGCGGTGCCGATAATTTCAATGCCTGTCAAATCAAGGCCTTCGAGCGCCTTGGCAGCTTCAACGGCGCTGTCTGCATAGATGCCTACGGGACGAATACCGAGCGGAATTAGGCCGGCGGCAGCGTCCTGGTGGGCAATGATGCGCTGGGGCATGGCGTCGAGCGTGACGGTCTCGCCGGAGCCATCGACATAGGTCCAGGGTTCGGCCAGCGCCGGAACGGCGGCAAGGAGGGAAACAAGGGCGACAAAAGCACTGGCGCGAAACATGATTATTTCCAACAGGTTTAATATTGGCGTGTCCTAGCGGCTCATAAGGTGATCGGTCAAGTCATGTATGACGACGCGCGCCCTGCTGATCCAAAATCGGGGGGATTGCGTAAACAGGCTGACAGGCATGGAGCCAAAGATGTATTCATTCGTCATGGTCGAAAATCCCGCCGTGATACCGCCTGCCGCGCCCGATGCCGATGACGCCTTTACGCTTTTGTCCCGGGTGGCAGAGCGCCGTGACCGATCTGCGCTGGCTGCCCTGTTCAGCCAGCTCGGACCGCGCGTCAAATCGATGATGCTGAAGCTGGGCGCGAGCGACGCGCTGGCCGAAGACCTGGTGCAGGAGACGTTTCTGGCCGTTTGGCGCAAGGCGCATCTCTATTCGCCGCAACGCGGCGCGCCGAGCACCTGGATTTTCACCATCGCGCGTAACCTGCGGATCGATCAATTGCGGCGCCAATCGAACAAGCCGCATGAAGATGTCGCCGATATCTCGCTCGAAAGCGACGAACCCAGCGTCAGCACCATGCTTGAGCAGAGGCAGGTGATCACTCGCGTGACTGCCGCCCTGACCACTTTGTCGCCTGAGCAGCAGGAAGTCGTGCGGCTCAGCTTTCTCAGCGACATGCCACACGCCCAGATTGCCGAGAAGATCGGCATCCCGCTAGGTACTGTAAAATCGCGCCTTAGACTGGCCTATGAACGGCTCCGGCCCTTGCTGGAGGATTTGCAATGACGATCAATCATCACCCCGACATTGCCACGCTGATGGCATTTTCAGCCGGCACGCTGGACGAGCCCTATGCCGCCGTGGTCGCCACACACCTCGCCATGTCCGAAGGTGGACGGCATACGGTGCGCCACATGGAAACGATTGGCGGGGCCCTGCTGGAGAGCGAGCCGGCCAGTGAAATGTCCGATGGAGCGCTCGACCGTCTGATGGGCGCGCTGGACGATGGCGACGTCATGGTTCGCGAGCCGGTTATTGCCAATGACAATGAGATCCCTGCCCCGCTGCGGCGCTATCTGCCCGATGGGCTGGGCAGCGTGCGCTGGAAATGGACGGGACCGGGCGTGGCGACTGCGGACCTCGCCTGGGGCCGCGATGGACGGTCCCGGCTGATGCTGCTGCGCGTGGCGGCGGGACGGCCTGTGCCCGAGCATGGGCATGGCGGACAGGAGCTGACGCTTATCCTGCAGGGCGCTTATCGCGACCGCTTTGGCGTCTTTGCACGGGGTGACATTGCGGACCATGACGAGGATGTCGAGCACCAGCCGATTGCCGAGCCGGGTGATGATTGCATCTGCCTTGTGGCGGTGGATGCTAAGCTGACATTCCGGGGCCGGCTGATGCGGACCCTGCAACCGCTGTTCGGGATATGATCATGAAACCTGGCGTTGCGTGGATTATCGGGGGCGGATCGGGCATCGGCGCCGCGGTGGCAAAGCTGCTGGCGGAGCGCGGCTGGACGGTCGCCATATCAGGCAGGCGGGTGGAAAAGCTGGAAGAGGTGGCCCGGGCCAATTCCGCTATCCGCCCCTATCCACTCGACGTGACCGACGCCAAAAAAGCGGCCGCGACGACAGAGAAGATCGCCAAGGAACTGGGGCGGATCGACCTCTTCATTTTCGGCGCCGCCGCCTGGCAGCCGATGCCCGTTGGTGATTATGAGATCGAGAGTTTCACCAAGGTGGTGGACACCAATTATCTCGGCGTGCTGCGACTGGCCAATCCCGTTCTGGCGCAGATGGACAAGCAGGGCGGCGGGCATTTTGCGGTGATTGCATCGGTGGCCGGCTATTTCGGCCTGCCCCGGTCATCTGCCTATTCGTCGACCAAGGCGGCGCTGATCAACTTGCTGGAGACCATGCGGACGGAACTTGCGCCGCGCCATATCAAGGTGCGGATGATCGCGCCGGGTTTCGTCAAATCGGAGCTGACCGACAAGAACGACTTCCCCATGCCATTCCTCATGGAAACCGACGAAGCGGCCAAGCGCATCGTGGATGGGCTGACGCATTCGGACCGGTTTGAAATCGCTTTTCCCAAGCGCATGGTGTGGCTGATGAAGACCATACGCTGGCTGCCCTATCCGGTATTTTTCTGGCTCACCGCCAAGATGTTACCGAAAAAATAGGGAACGCGAGGGTTGCCCGCCCGTTCTTCTCTCACACACTCGAAGAGGAGAACGATCATGGACCATACACATCACGTCCGCCTGGCCACGGCCGAACTCACACCCGACATTCTGGATGGTGCCACCGTTTACGGCGCCGATGACCATAAGGTTGGTCATGTGTCCCATGTCCACGGCGCAGGCGTTGCCAGCCAGATTATTGTCGATGTCGGCGGATTTCTGGGCCTCGGTGCCAAGCCAGTGGCCGTTCCGAGTTCGGACCTCGACTTCATGCGGGACGAAAACGGCGACGTCCATGCCGTAACATCCTGGACGAAGGATCAGCTGGAAAAGATGCCCGAGCATCACCACTAATCCAGCGGCGAAAACAATAAGCCCCGGAACTCAGTTCTGGGGCTTATTTTATGCGGCGGGCTTGCGGTATTGATAGATGCCGACGTCGATCATGCCTTCGGTGAAACCGGCCTCGCAATAGGAGAGGTAATAGATCCATTTGCGCTTGAAATGCTCGTCATAGCCGAGCGGCGCGATCATGGGCCAACGCTCGAGGAAGCGCTCGCGCCAAAGGCGCAGGGTGCGGGCGTAGGACAGACCGAAGGTTTCGACATTTTCCAGCACGAGGCCAAAACGCTCGCCGAACTCCTTCATGACGGTCTTGGTCAGCAGCATTCCGCCCGGGAAGATATAGCGCTGGATGAAATCGGGACCGCTGCGATAGCCGTCGAAATCGGCCTCATCAATGGTGATAGCCTGGATGGCGGCAGTACCGCCGGGCTTGAGGCGATCATGCAGGGTCTGGAAATAGCTCGGCCAATTGTCTTCCCCGACAGCCTCGATCATCTCGATGGAGCCAATGTGATCGAACTGGCCCTCGGTGTGGCGATAATCCTCGAAGACCAGCGTGGCGAATTCGTCGAGACCCTGTCGGGCGAGACGCTCCTTGCCGAATTTGAGCTGTTCGGCGGAGAGGGTGATGCCGCGCAGATGGGCCTTGTAGTCCCGCGCGATGGTTTCGGCGAAGCCGCCCCAGCCGCAGCCGATTTCTAGAACGCATGAGCCGGGTGTGACACCGGCCATGTCGGCGACGCGGCGATATTTGGCCAATTGCGCCTGTTCCAGACTCTGATCTCCGGAGGTGAAGACCGCCGAGGAATAGGTCATGGAAGGATCGAGCCACTGGCCATAGAAGTCGTTGCCGAGATCATAGTGCTCGGCGATGTTCTTTTTGGAGCCCTCAAGCGTGTTACGGCGCGAGATGTGGTAGTGCAGATCCGAGGCGGCACGGCGGAAGAAGCCGGGATTGGCCTTGTTGAACATGTCCCGGTTTTGCAGGAAGAAGCGGAACAGCGCGGTCAGATCATCGACTTCAATATCGCCATTCATATAGGCGGCGGCAAAGCCGACCGTGGCGCGCTTCATGCCTTCGGAAATGACGCGGAAATTGTTGAGACGCAGAACGGCGTGCTCGCCCGTGGTGGGATTGCCGACGGTACGGGTGCGGCCATCGGGCAGAATGACAGTGAGCGCGCCAAATTGCGGCTTGCCCAGCAGCGCTGTGCCCGCGGTGTCGACGAGCCAGGACGCGAGTTGCGTCCACAGGGTCACGCCAGTCTGGCTTTGATCTACAGCAGTTTTTGTCATGGGCCGCCCGGATACAATTATCGCGTTATGTGGCGACCGGCTTTGAGCTGTCGCCGCAATTTCAGCGTCAGTGGCACTCCCTTGACCCACAATTTGAGGGCCTCCCAGTGTATGCCGAGGACCACTTTAGCTGTCAAAAATGGATATGCAAGAAGCAGTTTACCCAGGGTTCGGTCGGTCAATGGCCGCTTTTCGCCCTTGAAATAGGCAGAGACGAGACCGCCTTCAATGGTGGACAGAGCAATGCCGATGAACACGTCCTCTCCCGGTGGCCGGATGGAAAAGCGGTAGCTGCCATCAAGCGAATTGAAGGGGGAAACGTAGAAGGCCTTGTCGGCGTCGTGGTGCAATTCGCCGGACGCGTCGGGGCTGACGGGGGCGGTATAGAAGTGGTGTTCACCAAAGGTATTGGACACTTCGTGCACGAGGAAGCGCACGGCACCGGCACTGTCTTCGCAGAAATAGACGGTGATGGGATTGAAGGCGAAGCCGAAGACGCGCGGATAGGCCAGCATGTGAATGCGGGCAATATCCTGGACGCCGGCCTCCGAGGCTTTGGCGCGAATGAACGCGGCAATGCTGGAGCCATCGCGGGGCCCGAAATCGCGCGTGAAAAGCGAGACAAGATTGAACCTATTCAATGAGAAGAGGCGCAATTTCTCATGCAGAGCTTCAAGACGATCGAGATCGACCAGCATGGAAAAGACGCGATAGCGCAGGACGTGGCGCTTTGGCCGCGCACGCTTGTGCACGACATCGCCGACATAGATTGCCCCGAGACTTTGTTCGTCTATTCCGCCGCCCATACGCGCTGGTCTCCGTCCGCCCAGTTATGCGCAATGCGGTAGCGCTGTTCGGGATGGCTCCAGGGGCGGCGCTGGCCGGGCGCGATGCGTTCGGCAACTTCGAGACCGGCCTGCAGACCATCTTCGTGGAAGCCATGGCCCATCCAGGCGCCGGCAAACCAGGTCTTGTTGACGCCCTGAATCTGCCAGAGATCGCGCTGGGTGTCGACGGCCTTGGCGTCGAACAGAGGATGTTCGTAATCCACCTCGTAAAGCACCGAATTTTCGGCGACTTCCCGATGGGGATTGAGCGTGACGAAAAGGTTGGTTTTGGTGGGCAGCGGCTGAAGCTTGTTCATCCAGTAGGAAAGGCTCAGGGCTTCATTGTCGCCGGGTCCGCGCAGATAGTTCCAGGCCGACCAGAGATGGCGGCGCTTGGGCATAAAGCTCTTGTCGGTGTGCAGGATCGCCTTGTTGGGCGTGTAGCGGAAAGCAGAGAGCACGCGCCGTTCCGCTTCGGTGGGATCGGCAATCAGCGCCAGAGCCTGATCGGCGTGGCAGGCGAAGACGACCTCATCGAAATGCTGGTGGCTGCCGTCAGCGAAATAGATCTCGGCGCCTTGGGCATGGCGGCGCACATTGGTGATGGTCGAATTGGTGACGGTCGTGAACCGGCTGTCGGCGAGCAGCGCGTCCACATAGCTCTGTGCGCCCGAATGGACCGTGCGCCATTTCGGCTTCGTGGCATATTGCAGCAGGGCGTGATTGGCGAAGAAGGAAATGAAGGTGTGGGCCGGGAAGGCCAACATGCCGCGCGAGGGCGTGGACCAGATGGCTGCGGAAATCGGGAGGATATGATCCTCGATAAAGGCGCGCGAATAATTGTGCTGCTCGAGGAATTCACCGATGGACATGCCGATGGGGCAGCCGGCGACCTGACGCTCGGCCTCGCGGAAAAAGCGGAGAATGTCGCCGACCAGCGTCCAGTGTTCGCGGCGGATGATGTTGCGGCGCTGCCCGAAGAGACCATTGAGGTGCTCACCGGAATATTCCATCCGGCCCTGATCGATCGACACCGCGAAGCTCATAAAGGACGGAGCGGTTTTGACCCCGAGATAGTCAAAGAGTGCGGTCAGGTTGGGGTAGTTCTTCTCGTTGTAAACGATGAAGCCGGTATCGACCGAGACCGGGCCCTCTGGCGTGGGTGCAATCACCGTATTGGTATGGCCGCCGACCCGGGGGGATTTTTCAAAGAGTGTGACCTGGCGCGACTTTGACAGAAGCCAGGCCGCTGAAAGGCCCGATATGCCCGAACCGATAATGGCGACGGAAGAAGCAGTCATGTTCGGGCAGGTCTCCAGATGTTCGTCTGATGCTTACGGCTGCAGCAACGGGCTGGATCATCCCGAAGTTTCTATTTTCCACCAATCAATGCGCTGGGCGGGCAATATCGATCAGGCGAAACTGGGCCTGCTCGCGGCCCTGATAGTGATCGAGCGACAATCCGCCCGCAAAATGCAGCGGCTGATCGCTTTCGCGCATCAGCATATCTCCCAAGGGAGTGCCCGCAGCACGGAATGCGATGGATTTGAGGCGCGCACCGTCATCTGAGGTGAGGGTGAAGCTGACATGGCCGCCTTTGCCGACGATCTGGGCAAATTTGGCGCGATGGGCGGGGAAGGCAAAGACCGGCGAGGGATTGCCCGAACCATAGGGCCCTGCCCGTTCCAGCTGGTGCAAAAGATCGGTGCTGGCGCCGCGGGCGGTGAGCGCGGCGTCGATCTTGAGGGCAGAGGCGGCGCGGGCCGTGGTGACGCTGGTGGAGAGTTGTTCGGCGATGAAGGCGCGGAAGGGACCGAGTTCGCCGGGGCGAATGGAAATGCCCGCCGCCATGGCGTGGCC
>JAEYTY010000121.1 GCA_023433775.1 Pseudomonadota bacterium
ACATACGTACCTCAATTAAGTCGAACATACCCTTGGAATCGTAGCGAATGACCGAGGTGAGGAAATCCGTGAGGGCCGAACCATCCGGGACCCGCACTGTGGCCTTGCGTCCGCGCGCCAATTCAAGCAGGCCGCGACCGGTCAGCAATTTGACAGCTTCGCGGATGGTCAACCGGCTCACGGCATAGCGTGTCGCGAGCTCCGCCTCGCTGGGCAGGCTCTGGCCGGGCGCCATTTGGGTCAGAATCAGTTGCGCCAGATCCTCCGCCACCAAGGCGGTGATCCCTGCCGCATCGCCGCGCAAAAGCGGACTGCTCACGCTTACTTCCTCCCAAAGGTATCAGATACCTTTTCCGGCTTGGCGGCATTTCGTGGCCCCGCACAGCCGGTACTCCTCATGCGGGCGGCACTCTAGCCTCGGCCCGGCAATCCTGCAATCGCCTGATTTCTTGTGGTCAAACCCGGCTAAATGGTGGGTAAACCATGCTGCGAAAAATGAACATGAGTCACTGATGCAGCTTTACAGCGGTATCTGATTATCCTAGCTTCCGTCGCCGTGGCCTTGGGAGGGTCCATAGGGAAGCCGGATGTCCCGTGCGGAGAATTCAACTGTTTCGTGTGACGACACACTCACCGTGTTGCGCAACATCGTATGGAGCGGCCTCGACGCTGCTTCGCCCTTGCTGACATGTCCCCCGAAGCCTCCGCAATGACCCGGCATTTTTGCTGTCCCAGAAGCCATGTCAAAAAAGATAATCATCTCGAATTATAAGGGAGTCGAGACGTGAAGGTTTTCAAGTCAATCGCGACGCTGTTCGCCGCTGGTGCGCTGATCGCCACTGGCGCAACTGCCGCATTCGCCCAGGACAAGGGCCAGATCGGCATTGCCATGCCGACCCAGTCGTCGCTGCGCTGGATTTCGGACGGCAACGAACTCAAGGCCGCTCTTGAAGCCAAGGGTTACACCGTCGATCTGCAGTATGCAGAAGACGACATTCCGAACCAGCTCGCTCAGGTCGAGAACATGGTCACCAAGGGCGTCAAGGCTCTGGTGATTGCTTCGATCGACGGCACCACTCTCTCCGCAGTGCTGCAGCAGGCCGCTGACGCTGGCGTCAAGGTTATCGCCTATGACCGCCTGATCCGCGACACCGCCAATGTCGACTACTACACCACTTTCGACAACTTCCAGGTGGGCGTGCTCCAGGCCAATTCGCTGGTCAAGGGTCTCGAAGCCAATTTCGGCTCCGACAAGCCTTGGAACGTCGAACTCTTCGGCGGTTCGCCGGACGATAACAACGCCTTCTTCTTCTATGATGGCGCAATGAGCGTTCTGCAGCCGATGATCGACTCCGGTGACATCGTCATCAAGTCGGGCCAGATGGGCATGGACACTGTTGGTACCCTGCGTTGGGACGGTGCTGTTGCACAGGCTCGCATGGATAACGTCCTGTCCGCCAACTACTCGGACGGCACTCGCGTCCACGGCGTTCTGGCTCCCTATGATGGCCTGTCGCGCGGTATCATTTCGTCGCTCCGCGGCGTTGGTTACGGCTCGGCCGACCTGCCATGGCCTGTGATCACCGGCCAGGATGCGGAAGCTCCGTCGGTTAAGGCGATCATTGCTGGCGAACAGTACTCGACCGTTTACAAGGACACTCGTGAACTGGCCAAGGTCACTGCCGAGCTGGTGGACACCGTTGTTTCCGGCGGCACGCCCGATGGTCTCGACACCACCACCTATGACAATGGCGTCAAGGTTGTGCCCTCGATCCTGCTGACCCCGTACGACGTTGACCTGACCAACTATCAGGAGCTCGTTGTCGACTCCGGCTATATCGATCCGGCTGACCTGCAGTAAGCACTGCTTCTCTGCAATCGGGGCCTCGCGGAAACGCGGGGCCCTTCCAAATTTGTCGCTATGCTCCAAGCCGTGCTAGTGGCAAGGCGACGACAGGCCCACCGGGCCTGTGCCAGGACGTAATCGTAGGGCCAGCATGACCAATACCATTCTGGAGATGCGTGGCATCACCAAGACCTTCCCCGGCGTCAAGGCGCTGTCGGACGTTAATTTGACCGTGCGCGAAGCCGAGATCCACGCCATCGTTGGCGAGAACGGGGCAGGGAAATCCACCCTGATGAAGGTGCTGAGCGGGGTTTACCCCACCGGCACCTATGACGGGCAGATCATCTACAAGGGCGAAGAACAACACTTCCGCTCGATCCGCGACAGCGAACACAAGGGCATCGTCATCATCCACCAGGAGCTGGCTCTGGTGCCATTGCTCTCAATTGCCGAGAACATTTTCCTGGGCAATGAGCAGGCCAAGGGTGGCGTGATTGACTGGGATGAAACCCGCGATGGCGCGCGCAAGCTGCTGGCCATGGTTGGGCTGAGCGAAGACCCCGATACCCTGATCACCAATATCGGCGTGGGCAAGCAGCAGCTCGTCGAGATCGCCAAGGCGCTTTCCAAGCAGGTGCAATTGCTCATTCTTGATGAGCCCACCGCATCGCTCTCGGAAAAGGACAGTGCGGCGCTGCTCGATCTGCTGATGGAGTTCCGCAAACAGGGCATTACCTCGATCCTGATCAGCCACAAGCTGAACGAGGTCAGCAAGGTCGCCGACCGGATCACCGTCATCCGCGACGGGCGCACCATCGAGACCATGAACAAGCAGGACATCACCGAAGACCGCATCATCACCTCGATGGTGGGTCGTTCGCTGGAAGATCGCTATCCGCCGCGCACCCCGCAGGTGGGCGAGGTTGTGTTCGAGGTCAAGAACTGGTCGGTCTATCACCCGCAGCACCGCGAGCGGCAGATTATCCGCAATATCGATATCAACCTGCGTAAGGGTGAAGTGGTTGGCATTGCCGGGCTGATGGGCTCGGGCCGTACCGAATTTGCCATGAGCCTCTTCGGCAAATCCTATGGCCAGAAGATCACCGGCGAGGTTTTCCTCAACGGCGAGAAGATCGACACGAGTACGGTTGGCAAGGCCGTCGCCAATGGCATTGCCTACGCCACCGAAGATCGCAAGACCTATGGCCTCAACCTGATCGACCACATCAAGCACAACACGACCATGGCCAATATGGGTGGCGTGTCACGGCTGGGTGTCCTCGACGATCTGGCTGAGCTGGATGTCGCCAACGAATACCGCAAGAAAACCAATATCCGCTCATCGAGCGTCTATCAGGTCACGGGCAACCTCTCTGGCGGCAATCAGCAGAAAGTTGTGCTCTCCAAGTGGCTGTTCGCCAATCCGAACGTGCTGATCCTGGACGAGCCAACCCGCGGCATTGACGTTGGCGCCAAGTATGAAATCTACACGATCATCAATCAGCTCGCGGCCCAGGGGAAGGCGATCCTCGTCATCTCTTCCGAAATGCCCGAACTGCTTGGCATTACCGATCGACTTTATGTAATGAACGAAGGCCGCATTGTGGGCGAAATGCCGACTGCTGATGCGAGCCAGGAGAAAATCATGCGCTCCATTGTACGCGCTGAAGGAAAGGCATCATGACAACCGAAACTGCACCGACCGGGATTGACACCCCAGCCGAGCCGGTCAAGGCGGGCGAACTCAGCCTTTGGGGCGCTCTCCAGGCCAATATGCGGGACTATGGCCTGCTGCTGGCGCTCATTCTCATCATGATGTTCTTCCAGTATTTCACCAATGGCGTGCTCTTCAAGCCGGTGAACCTGACCAATATCATCCTGCAGAACAGCTATATCATCGTGATGGCGCTGGGCATGTTGCTGGTCATCGTGGCCGGCCATATCGACCTCAGCGTCGGTTCGGTGTCCGGCTTTGTCGGCGCCTTGGCCGCCATGCTTATGGTGGGCTGGAAATTCCCGCCCGAGCTGGCATTCCTCGCCAACCCAATGGTTGCCGGCGCGATCTGTCTGCTGGTCGGCGCGGCCATTGGCGCGGCGCAGGGCTATCTGATCGCCTATCATCGCATCCCCGCCTTCATCGTGACGCTGGCCGGCATGTTGATTTTCAAGGGTCTGTCGCTGGCCATTCTCGCCGGCAAGTCGGTTGGTCCGTTCCCGGCCGAATTCCAGCTCCTGTCGGCAGGTTTTATTCCTGACGTCATCGGGCCGACGACCCTGGTAGCCGCCAGCGAAGGCGTGCAGCCACTGGTGCTGCACACGACCACCATGGTCATTGCAATCCTGGCCATTGTCGCCATGGTGTTCTTCTCGATCCGCAGCCGTGCCCGCCGCAAGGCGCGTGGCTACGAGACTGAGCCTTTCAGCCTTTTCGTGATCAAGAACCTCGTCATCACCGCACTGGTGCTGTTCTTCGCCTATATGCTGGCCTCCTATCGCGGCCTGCCAAACGTGCTCGTCGTCATGGGCCTCTTGATCGCAGTCTTTGTGTTTGTCACCAAGCGCATGACCTTCGGTCGCCGTATCTATGCCCTGGGTGGTAACCTCAAGGCTGCAGCGCTTTCGGGCGTCAAGACCGAGCGGATGACCTTCTATGTCTTCGCCATCATGGGTGCCCTCGCCGCCCTCGCCGGCATGATCTATGCCGCCCGCCTCAATTCGGCGACGCCGAAGGCAGGGCAGGGGCTGGAGCTCGACGTGATCGCGGCGGTGTTCATCGGCGGCGCTTCGGCGCTGGGTGGTGTCGGCGCCGTGGCCGGTGCCGTCATTGGTGCCTTCATCATGGGCGTCATGAACAACGGCATGTCGATCATGGGCGTCAACATCGATTGGCAGCAGATGATCAAGGGCGTGGTGCTGCTGGCAGCCGTGTTCTTCGATCTCTACAACAAGAACAAGTCAGCCTGATTTTTCAGATCGTCGCATCAGGGCCGCCGGAGCAATCCGGCGGCCCTTTTTTATGCCCATAGCTTGACGGATACCGATTTATGTAACACTAAAAGTTACATGACTACCGGAGCCCGCCATGCCGTCCTTTGCCCACATCGCCAGCAATTATGCCGAAGGCCCGCCAAAGCAGGTGCCGGGCCATGCCGGGCTGCTCCGCATGACACGGCTGCTGCTCGAAGAATGTGTGCCGGCCGATGGGCGCGTTCTGGTGCTGGGCGCTGGCGGAGGCATGGAACTTTCCGTTTTCACAGACGCGCAGCCGAGCTGGACCTTCGACGGCGTCGACCCCTCGGCGGAAATGCTGGAGACGGCGCGCCTCGCCACACTCAACCACGCGCAGCGGGTGCATCTGCATCAAGGCTATATCGAAACGGCGCCCGAAGGCCCGTTCGACGGCGCGACCTCTATCCTCACCATGCATTTCATCCCGCGCGACCAGCGTCTCGCCACCCTGCGCGAGATGCGACGCCGCATGAAGCCGGGCGCGCCCCTGGTCACCGCCCATATGAGCTTTCCGCAGGATGAGCAGAGCCGGGAGGTCTGGAGCAAGCGTCACGCGGCCTTCGCCGTCTCCAACGGCTTTAACCCGGCGCAGGCCGAAGCGGGGCGGTTGGCCATTCTCGCGCGCCTGCCCATCCTTTCGCCGGAGGAAGACGAAGCTCTCATGCGCGAGGCGGGCTTTGAGGGCATCAGCCTCTTCTACGCGGCCTTCGACTTTAAAGGCTGGGTCGCCTACGCCACCTGACGCTGAGCAATCCTATTCGGCCGGCTCCGGACGGGCACTGGCCGCGTCGAGCTCGCGCTCCAGCCTTGCCTCTTCTTCCACCTTGGGCTTGGAAAAGCGTCCCAGCAGCAGATAGGCCACCGGCGTCAGATAGAGCGTGGCGATGGCGGCAAAGCTCAGTCCGCCGACGATCACCCAGCCCAGCGCAGCGCGTGCCTCCGAGCCGGCGCCCTGCGCCAAAACCAGTGGAACGCCGCCGAGAATGGTGGCGATCATGGTCATCATCACGGGCCGCAGCCGGATATTGGACGCTTCTTCGATGGCCTCACGCAAGGGAAGGCCCCGATCGCGCAGCTGGTTGGCAAATTCCACGATCAGGATGCCGTTCTTGGCCATGATGCCCACAACCAGCACCAGCCCGATCTGGCTGAAAATATTGAGACTGCCGCCCGTGACCAGCAGCGCATAGAGCCCTGCGGCTACCCCGAAGGGCACGGTCGCCATGACGATGATAGCGCTCCAGAAACTTTCGAACTGGGCCGCGAGCACGAGCAGGATGATGATCAGCGCAAAGCCGAAGGTCAGCAGCAGCGCATTGTTTGCATCGCCCAGTGTTTTCGCCTCGGCCAGCGGCAGCAGCGATGTGCCCTCCGGCAGGATCGGGGCGGCGATGCGTTGCAGTTCCGCATAGGCATCGCCCAGCGCCAGGCCGTCTTCGAGGCTTGCGGACACAGTCACGGCACGGCGCTGTTCCTCACGTCGCAGCGAGGGTGGCACGGCGGATTCGGTAATGGTGGCGATGGTCGACATGGGCACATAGCGCCCGTCGCCCGTCCGCACGAACAAGGTCTCGAGATCGCGCGGATCGTTGACCGGGTTGGTGGTCGAAACCATGCGCACGCTATAGCTGGCGTCGTTGATGAACACATTGCCCACATTCGCGCCGTCGATCATCGCCTGCATGGTGGTGGCGAGGCCGTTTATGTCCACGCCAAGCGCATTGGCCTGCGCGCGGTCGACGGTTAGCGTCAGTTGCGGCTGCGTCGTATCAAAGCTCACATTGACCCGTCCGAAGCGGCCATCCTCTTCGAGCGCATCACCAATGGCCTCTGCGGTGTCGGCCAGAACGCCATAGTCCGAGCCTGCGACAGCGAACTGCAGCCCCGAGCCGCCCCCGCGAATGCCAAGGCTATTGCCCTGCCTTATGAAAGCGCGCACGCCGGGCACCTGCGCCATGAGCGCCGTGATTTCCGAGGCAATCTCCTGCTGGCTGCGGTCACGCTGGTCCCATGGCGCCAGGCTCAGCGTCATGAAACCGCCCGTGCCCCAGCCGGAGAGCACAAAGAGCGAAGTCGCTTCGCCGCTATCGAGATAGGGCTGCAGCATGGTTTCCACTTGGCCCAGCCGTGTGCGCACGAAATCGAGGCTCACCGTATTGGGCGCCGACACGCTGATGCTCACGACAGAGCGATCTTCCGGCGGCGTGATTTCCTGCCGCAGATTGCCGAAAACGAACCATGAAGAGCCCGCAAACAGCGCGGCGATCAGCACCACGACAAAAGGGTTATTGAGCGCAACGCGCAGCGTGGCACGGTAGAAATCCGCCATGGCCCGGCCCAGGGCGCCGACGATGCCGCCATGCCGGTACCCCGTATCAGACTTGAGCAGACGGGAGGCCACCATCGGCCCGATTGTGAGCGCCACGACAGACGAGAGCAGCACGGCAATCGCAAGCGTGAAGCCAAATTCGCGGAACAGGCGGCCGGTCTGGCCCTCGAGGAAGGAGAGCGGCACAAAGACCGCCGCGAGCGTGAGCGTTGTGGCAATGACGGCGAAAAACACCTCCTGCGTGCCCAGTACGGCGGCAGCGCGCGGTCCGGCGCCCATGTTCCTGCGCCGGACGATATTTTCCAGCACGACAATGGCGTCGTCCACCACCAGCCCCGTTGCCAGCACCAGCGCCAGCAGGGTGAGGATGTTAAGCGAGAACCCGGCGATATACATGCCCGCTACCGCGCCCAGCAGGGCAATCGGCATGGCCAGCGCCGGTATGATCGTCGCCCGCCAGTCCAGCAGGAACAGGAAGATGATGCCGATTACCACGATCAGTGCGACGACCAGCGCAATCTGCACCTCGTGCAACGCACCTTCAATGAACACGGCCTCGTCGCTCGAAATCTTCACCGTCACGCCGGCGGGCAGGGTCTGATTGAGGCTGTCCACAGCGGCGTGAATGGCGTGCGAAATGGCGATGGTGTTGGATTGGGCCTGACGCACAATGCCCAGGCCGATGCCCGGGCGACCGTCTGAGCGGATCGCCGATGTGCTGGCCGCGGCGTCGAACACAACGCTGGCCACATCGCCCAATTGTGTACTGTTGTTGATGCTGAGCCGCTCGAAATCCTCCGGTCGCGTCACTTCGGAAATGGCGCGCACGGAAATGTTCTGGTTGGGCCCGTTGATCGAACCTGCGGCGGCGTCAAACGAGATTGTCGATAGTGCGTTGCGCACATCGGCGACCGTGAGGCCGCGGCTCGCCAGTTTGAGCGGATCAACGTCGATTTCAAAGGATGTGCTGCGCGTGCCGTAAACCTGCACCTCGGCAACACCGTCCACGGCGCCAAGACGTTCGGCCACCACGGCATCAACCAGCTCGCTCAGCTCGGCCACGCTCATCGTGTCCGAGGTAACTGCAAGCTGGATCACCGCCTGTGCATCGCTGTCGGCCTTGAAAATGGCCGGGTCCTCGGCCCCGTCGGGCAGGCCGCGCGTCACCCGGCTCAGGGCGTCGCGCACATCCGAGGTGGCAATGTCGAGATTGGTGCTTTCGCGGAATTCCAGCGTCACCCGGCTGCTGCCGACAGACGAACTGGACGAAATCGCCGATACGCCCTGAACGCGGGCGACAGCCCCTTCGACGATTGCGGTAATTTCCCGGTCCACCGTCTCGGCGGCAGCGCCGGGGAAGCTGGTGGAGATCGACAGAACCGGACGCTCCACGCTCGGCAATTCGCGCACTTCGATGGCCAGCAGGGCCGCAAGCCCCGCTACCATAATCAGCGCGTTGATGACGACTGCCATGACGGGCCGGCGGACAAACAGTGCCGCCAATGTGCCGCCCCGCTCGTTTTTGCTCGCGATGGACATGGCGGTCCTCCCTAGTTTCCGGGCCGGGCTTGCTGCGCCCCGCCAGTTCGCGCCTGTTGTTCCCCGGCACCTGGGCCATCGAGCACATTTACTGCCGTGCCTTCGGCCAGTTGCAGAATGCCCTCGGTGATAATGGCGTCACCCGGCTCGAGATCGGCCCGCACCAGCACACCGTCGCTATTGCGCTGCACGATTTCCGCCAAGACCTTGGTGGCCTTGCCGTCCTCCAGCTTCCACACATAGGAGCCTTCGGCAGACCACAGAATGGAGAGCGGGTTCACGGCGGGATAGCTCTCGCCGGGGAAGTCGAGGCTTACCGAAAAGCTCATGCCCGCCCGCATCAGGCCGTCTGGATTGGGGATTTCGGCCTGCACCTGCAAGGTGCGGCTTGCCGTGTCGATACGATTGTCGATGGCCGATATGTCGCCCGCAAAACTGCGACCCGGCAGCGAGATAGCCGAAACATTGACGCTCATGCCCGGCGCGATCTGGCCTGCATAGCGTTCGGGCACCCAGAAATTGATCAGGATCGAGGAAGTATCGTCAATCGTGGTGATCTCGGTTTGCGGCGCCACATAATTGCCCGGTGCCACGCGGATCAGCCCGGCTGTGCCGTCGATTGGGCTGGTGATGGTTCGGCGCTCAAGCGCCAGTTCAGCATTGCGCAAGGCCAGTTCGGCGTTCGCTGCGGCCAGTTGCGCTGCGGTCAGCGCTGTCGTCGCCACCACATTCGTGCTCGCCAGCCCCTCGGTGCGCGCCAGCGTGGCGCGGGCGTCCTCGGCGGCAAGCAGGGCGCGGTCGCGCTCGATCTCTTCAGCCTCTGCCGTGAAGCGGGCGATGACACCGCCCGTCCCAACCTGCTGCCCCGGCCGCACCAGCACCTCGGCCAATTCACCACCGGCGCTGGCCGCAATCGTCACCGAACGCGCCGGCGTTCCCTCGCCAATTGCGCTGAGCCCCGCATTGATCGTCGCCTCTCGCACTTCGGCTGTCACCACATTGGTGGCCCGGCCGCCAAAGCCGCCGGGCCGGCCGCCGGGTCCGCCCGGTCCACCTGGCCCCCTGCTGGCCGCAGGAGCTGCAGCGCTCTCCGCCTGCGTCGCGGGGCTGAAGGGTAGGACAATGCCGAGCCGGGCCAAAGTGTCCGGTGCTCCGGGAACAAGGAACAGCCAGGCCAGGGCCGCAACACAGATAATGACCAGTGAGGCCAGGAATTGCCGGATCAAGCGAAACCTCTGCAAACAATGGGAAATCACAACAGCGCAACTCTGCCAGACTAGCAGCACCAGCCGGGGAGCGGACATTACAATCGCGTAATTTTGCGTCGGCGGTCACGACCGCCCGATTTCAGCTTTCGATATCGGCGTCCGGGTGTGATCCCCATTCGGACCAGGACCCGTCATAGACGGCAATATCGCGCGGACCGGCGCGCTCCAGCGCCATGGCCAGAGTCACGGCTGCCACACCCGAACCGCAGGTCGTTATGATGGGCCTGGTGAGATCGATATTGCGCTCGGCAAACAGCGTCTGCAGCTCTTCCGCGCTCTTGAGTTGCCCGCTTTCGCTCACCAGACCCACGGGCACATTGAGACTGTCCGGAATATGGCCGCCGCGCAGGCCGGGGCGGGGCTCGGGCACTTCGGCATGGAAACGCGGGGCAGGGCGGGCGTCGATAATCTGTGCGGCCCTGTTCCGGCTTGCCGCCTGCACGCGGGCGAAATCGGCGACACGGTCGGCGTCGAGCCTCGCCTCAAAGCGTACAACCGGATGGCTGACGAGACCTGCCTCTGTCGGCCGGCGCTCGGCGCGCCATTTCGGGCCGCCTCCGGCAAGGATGAAGACCCTCGACGCCCCAAAAATTTTGAACGTCCACCAGACGCGCGGGGCGCTGAACAGCCCGAGCTCGTCATAAACCACGATGGTCTTGTCGTCGCTGATCCCCAGCGCACCAACGGCCCGCGCAAATTCATGCGGCGATGGCAGCATGTGGGGCAGGTCGGTCGTGGTGTCGGCAATGCCGTCGATATCGAAGAAGACAGCGCCCGGTATGTGGCCCGCCAGATATTCCGCCTGGGCATTGCGCGCCGCATTGGGCAGGTGCCAGCTGGCGTCGACAACCACCAGGTCGGGGTCTGTCAGGTGCTGCGCCAACCACTCGGTGGTGACGAATGGGGATTCCATAGGCGTGCTCCCGGTCTGGCTGTTCCATCTTGGTAGCGCCCCCTCATGCCCTACGGCAAGGGGCGCGGGCCAAGGTTGAACAGGCAATACGCCTTTAATGTGCTCCTGATCAGGCCGGGGGCGGCGGTCCAGAGCTTTCGCGCAGCACCAGTTCGACTGGCCACAATTCGTGGATGTCCTCTATGGGCTTGCCATTGAGCATCTGCATGACGAGTTCGGCCACGCGGCTCCCGGCCTGACGGATGGATGATCGCGTCGTCGACATGGAGGGGTACATATTGTCGGCATTGAGATAAGGAAAGACGTCATCATGGGCAATCATGGACACATCAGTGCCCAGCCGCAGCCCGGCCTGCCTTATGGCGCGGAACACGCCCAGCGCCGTCATCATGGATCCGGCGAGGAAAGCCGTTGGCCTGGGGCGCAGCTCCAGCATGGCCTGAGCCTGCCGAAATCCCATTTCGTCGGTAAAGATGGCGCTGCCCATGATCGCCCGGTCCGGCGCTATGCCGCGCGCCGCAAGCGCGGCCAGATAACCCTCTTCCCGATGATCAGCAAAAGTGCGTCCCTTGATGCCGTTGAGGATGGCGATGCGGCGATGCCCCAGGTCGAGCAGATGGTTGGTGGCGCGCTCGACGGCGCCCGTATTGTCGATGTCGAGCCAGGCGACCGGCGTGCCGATCTGGGTGCGCCCATGCAGCACAAAGGGGATTTTGAGGTCCATCAGCAGTTCCGCCCGCTCGTCGCGCTGGGTGGGCGAGTGGAGGATCACCGCGTCAACCTTCTGGCTGGCCGCCAGACGCCGATAGGCCGCCATCTCCTCCTGCTGGCTGGCCACGGTGGTCACCAGAACATCGAGTTCCTGTGTGGCCATGCGCCCGCCGAGGCCGGAGAGAAATTCCGACATATGCGGACCGAATTCATCGGCGCCGCGCAGGACAAGCCCGATGGCCCCGGTGCGGCCCGTGGCGAGGCGCAGGGCGCTCGCATTGGGGCTGTAGCCCAGCGATGACGCAGCCTCCGCCACGCGCCGGCGCGTGGCTTCCTTCACCTCGGGATAGCCGTTGAGGGCACGGCTCACCGTAGTCTGGGACAGGCCGAGATGTTCGGCGAGATCTTTCAGTCTCATGGCGGCTAATGGGCCCGAATGGCAAGCACACGCCGTTCGAACAGGGCCAAGGACCATATTCAGAAACGGGTCTGTCCTGCCAATAAGGCGTGCGGCTCCCTTTGAACAGGGCTTGCCGGGTTCTCCTCCTAGTTTCATTCAAAGCGATTTCAATTTTTGGTGCAAGATAAACCTGCGCCATTATTTTCCTGAGGTTCGTACCTCAGCCCAGTCAACCCACAGCCACCCCTACACGCTGCAAAAATATTCATAACACCATGAATTAGCTTACATATTCCCGTTAATCTTTCAGAAAGTTTGTGGCCTCGCCCGGCCATGCGCTTGACAGTCTTCCTGCGCTCTGCTTGTTTTTGTCCAAAGCGCTTTGAATGCGTCAATGACGTTGTCGCAGTCGTGTGCTGAGTAGGGGGATAAGCGCGCATGACGTCCGGCACGGACCCATCCTCGCGCCATAACCCCACAATAAGACTTTCACTTGGGAGGACTGTATGAAGTTCAATATTCTGGTTGCCGGCCTGCTGGTCGGTACAACGCTTGGCGCGGTGTCCGCACACGCCCAGGATCTGGCGATTCCGAAGGGCGAGCCGGGTTTCAACTGGGACTCGCTGGAGGCTTTTGCCGCCGCCCACACCGACCTGGCAGGTCAGGAGCTGAGCATCTGGAACGCCTGGGCTGAGCCAAGCGACAAGGCACAGTTCGAAGCCGTGCTGTCCTATTTCATCGATGCCACCGGTGTCGTGGTGCAAAACGGTTCTTCCAAGAACTATGAAGAGCAGGCCCGCATCGACATCGCTGCCGGCAGCCCGGCCAATGTCACCATCCTGCCCCAGCCCGGCCTTCTGGCCGATTTCGCTGCGCAGGGCGCACTGGTCGATCTCGGTGCCGAAACCACCGACTGGCTCACCGAAAACTACAGCGCCGGTTCGTCCTGGGCCGCTCTGGGTCAGTATGCCGGCCCCGATGGCGCCGAGGCTCAATACGCCTTCCCCTTCAAGCAGGAAGTAAAGTCCCTGGTCTGGTACTCGCCCGACAACTTCGCCGAAATGGGCTATGAAGTTCCCGAGACGTTTGAAGACCTGATGGCTCTCCAGGACCAGATCGTCGCCGATGGCGGCAAGCCCTGGTGCATTGGTCTGGAATCGGGCGGCGCCACCGGCTGGCCGGCAACGGACTGGATCGAAGACATCCTCCTGCGCACCCAGCCGCCTGAGGTTTATGATGGTTGGGTCGACAATTCGATCCCCTTCAACGATCCGCGCATCGTCGAAGCCATCGAGCTCTTCGGCTCCATCGCCAAGAACGAGGAAATGGTTGCCGGTGGCGTTGCCGCTGTGACCACCACGGCCTTCGGCGACAGCCCGGCTGGCCTCTTCACCGTGCCGCCCCAGTGCTATCTGCACCGTCAGGCATCGTTCATTCCGGGCTTCTTCCCGGAAGGTTCGGAAGCGGGCGTCGACTATGACTTCTTCTACTTCCCGCCTTATGCGTCCAAGGACCTTGGCAATCCGGTGCTCGGCTCGGGCAATCTTGCTGCCATCACCAAGGATTCGCCGACGGCACGTGCCTTCATCGAATACCTCCAGACCCCGATCGCGCATGAAATCTGGATGGCTCAGGAAAATGGTTCGTTCCTGACCGCGCATTCGGGCGTCAATGTCGATGTCTATAACAGCGAAGCCAACAAGGCGCTTGGCCAGATCCTGCTCAATGCCACCACGTTCCGCTTCGACGGCTCCGACCTTATGCCGGGTGCCATCGGCGCCGGTGCATTCTGGACCGCGATGGTCGACTTCGTGAACGGCAAGTCCGCTCAGGAAGTTGCTGATCAGGTCCAGGCTGCCTGGGACAGCCTCTAAGCTTCTCGACTACCCAACGAGCCGGACCCGGTGCATTGCACCGGGTCCAAACAGTCCACGCAATGACGCGGGCTGGCCACACGCGTGGCTCACCGAATGGAGGGGGCAATGTTTCCGCAGATACTTGGCGCCGGCGTCGCTGTCGTTGTCGCGCTTCTGGCTTGCGCGGCTTATTTCTGGGGAAGCAACTGGCTTCTCGACCGGCTGCTTGCGCCCAGCTCCGCCATGGGGAGCGAGGCGGTCACGCGCCGCGACAGGCAGCGCTCCGGCATTCGGCCATGGCTTTTTGTCGGCCCGGCCATGCTGTTCCTCTCGGTTTATCTCATTTACCCGGTCTTCGAGACCATCCGGCTTTCGCTGTTCGACCGGTTCGGCCAGAATTTCATCGGCTTCGGCAACTACGCCTGGGCCTTTGGCGATGCCGTCTTCTGGCAGTCGGCTATCAACAATATCGCGTGGCTGCTGATCGTCCCGTTTTTCTCCACCGCCATCGGGCTGGTGATCGCCGTGCTGGCGGACCGCCTCTGGTGGGGCAATATCGCCAAGTCGCTGATCTTCATGCCGATGGCCATTTCCTTCGTCGGCGCATCAGTCATCTGGAAATTCATCTACACCTATCGCGGTCCCGATATCGAGCAGATCGGCGTTATGAACGCCATTGCCACCGGCATGGGTTTCGCGCCGCAGGCCTGGATGACCATTCCGGTTCTCAATTCCCTGCTGCTGATGGTCATCCTGATCTGGATCCAGACCGGCTTTGCAATGGTGATTCTCTCGGCCGCCCTGCGCGGCATTCCCGAGGAAACGCTGGAGGCGGCGCGCATTGATGGCGCCAATGACATCCAGATTTTCTTCGGCATCATGATCCCGCAGATCTGGGGCACGCTCATCGTGGTGTGGACCACCATCACCATCACGGTGCTCAAGGTTTTCGACATCGTCTATGCCATGACCAATGGCGAGTTTCAGACGCAGGTTCTGGCCAATCTCATGTACCGCTGGATGTTCATCTCCGGCGACTACGGGCGCGGCTCGACCATTGCGGTGATCCTCATGCTCGCCGTCGTGCCAATCATGATCTGGAACATCCGTCGCGCCAATGCAGAGCAGGGGACACGCTGATGACCACAGTGGACACGCCCATGTCATCAACTTCGGATACGTCCGGCGCCGCTCCCCGCAAAGGGTTCCGCATCAAGCCGGGCCGCCTCGTCGCTCATCTCGCCCTGTTGTTTTTCGTGGCGCTCTGGACCTTCCCCACGGTGGGTCTGCTCGTTTCGTCCGTGCGCGACAAAGACCAGTTGGCCGTTTCCGGCTGGTGGACCTCGCTGACGGATTCCACAATTCAGACAGCTGAACGTGTGGGACGCGCCAGCGAGCAGGTGCAGGAGGGTGGTGCTTTCATCATCCGCGGCGATCTGCTCAATGAGAATTCCGGGCAGAGCGTCCAGAGCTTTGGCATCACCAATGCCACGCTCAATGACAATCCCGCGGGCTCGACCGTCACCATGCGCGATGGCGGTGAACTGACCCTTCAGGCAGACGGCAGCTATGAGTGGCGCTCGCCCACCGAGTTCACCTTCAGTGGCGCGCCGCGCGTCTACATGGTGCTGGGCAGCCCGCCGCGCTTCACGCTTGATAATTATGCGGCGGTTCTGTCCTCAGAAGGCATTTCGCAGTCCTTCATCAACTCCATCGCCGTCGCCATTCCCTCCACCGTCATCCCCATCCTGATTGCGGCTTTTGCCGCCTATGCCCTGGCCTGGATGACGTTCCCCGGTCGCGGGCTGATTGTCGCGGTGGTGGTCGGGCTGCTGGTCGTGCCGTTGCAGATGTCGCTCATCCCGCTGCTGAGGATGTATAATGGCATTGCCGGTTTCTGGGGTGCCGACAGCAAGGGCTATCTCGGCGTCTGGCTGGCGCATACTGCCTTCGGCCTGCCGCTCGCCATCTATCTGCTGCGCAATTACATGGCCGGCCTGCCGCGCGAAATCATGGAATCGGCCCGTATCGACGGCGCTTCGCATTTCCAGATTTTCACCGGCATGGTTCTGCCGCTGAGCTTCCCGGCCCTCGCGTCCTTCGCCATTTTCCAGTTCCTCTGGATCTGGAATGACCTTCTGGTCGCTCTCGTGTTCCTCGGCGCGCAGGATGACAAGATGGTGCTCACGGCGCGCCTCGTGAACCTGCTCGGCACCCGCGGCGACAATTGGGAATTGCTCACCGCCGGGGCGTTCATCTCCATCATCGTACCGTTGATCGTGTTCTTTGCCCTGCAAAGATATTTCGTGCGTGGCCTCTTGGCCGGTTCTGTAAAATAAACGGAGGCAGCCATGTCACAGCTCCAGCTTACCAATCTCTACAAGCGCTATGGCGCGGTCGAAATTCTCAAGGACATCAATCTCGACATCCGCTCGGGAGAGTTCATGGTGTTTGTGGGCCCATCAGGTTGCGGCAAGTCCACCCTGCTGCGCTGCATTGCCGGGCTCGAAGAAATTTCCGACGGCACGCTCAGGATCGACGGCGACGTCGTCAATGAGCGCGCACCCTCGCGGCGCGGCATCGCCATGGTGTTCCAGTCCTATGCGCTCTATCCGCATATGAATGTCTTCGACAACATGGCCTATGCGCTCAAGCTGCAGAAGACGCCAAAGGAGGAGATCAAGCGCAAGGTCGAGGCTGCGGCCAATACCCTGCAGCTCACGAAATATCTTGATCGGCTGCCAAAGCAATTGTCCGGCGGCCAGCGCCAGCGTGTTGCCATTGGCCGCGCCATTGTGCGCGATCCGAAAGTGTTCCTGTTCGACGAGCCGCTATCCAATCTCGACGCCGCCCTGCGCGTGCAGACGCGCATCGAAATCGCCAAGCTGCATGAGGGCATGGACAAGGTCACCATGATCTATGTGACCCATGACCAGGTTGAGGCCATGACGCTAGCCGATCGCATCTGCGTGCTGCGCGACGGGCGCATCGAGCAGGTCGGCACGCCGATGGAGCTCTACGAAACCCCGGCCAGTCTTTTCGTCGCCGGGTTCATCGGCTCGCCCAAGATGAATTTCATCACCGGCGCCAAGGCCGAGGCCCACAATTGCGCGACGCTGGGCATTCGCGGCGAGCACATGCTGGTCAAGCCCGATGGCGTCTGGGAAGGCAAGGTCATCCACACCGAAAATCTCGGCGCCGACACCTATCTCTATCTCGAAATGGGGACTGGGGAGCCGGTTGTGGTCCGCCTTGAAGGCTCAGCGCAATATCATGCGGGCGACACGATCCGCGTTTCGCCCATGGATGACAAAATTCACCGCTTTGATGAGGCCGGCAAGCCGATCCGCTAGGGACCACGCCACACCAAGCGCTGCTCATAAATTCAAGTTGGAGCGTCATTCCCGCGCAGCAAGGAACTTCCGTTTTAAAACCGGAGTTCCTTTTGCGTGGGCTCGACGCGTTAAACACGACCCGTCCGGCGCCTCCCCGCTGTGACGACGTTAACAGGAGACCAGAAATGCCGATCCGTACACTCGTCTGGGGCGAGAACGTCCACGAGAAAAAGAACAAGACCGTCGCCCAGATCTATCCCGACGGGATGCACAACCAGATTGCGTCTTTGCTTAAGTCGGACGCCAATATTTCGGTCAAGACCACGACCCTGCAGGACCCCGAACACGGCTGCACCGAAGAGGCGCTGGCCAATACCGATGTTCTGATCTGGTGGGGTCATCAGGCCCATGAAGAAGTGGACGACGCCGTGGTCAAGCGCGTCATGCAGCATGTCTGGCAGGGCATGGGGCTGATCGTTCTGCATTCCGGCCACCATTCCAAGGTGTTCCGCGGCCTTATGGGTTCGCCGGCCAACCTGCACTGGCGCGAGGCCGGTGAACGCGAACGGCTCTGGGTCATCAATCCCGGCCATCCCATCGCCAGGGATCTGCCGCCCTATTTCGAGCTCGAATACGAGGAAATGTATGGCGAGCCCTTCAGCGTGCCGGAGCCGCTGGAAACAGTGTTCGTCTCATGGTTCCAGGGCGGCGAAGTCTTCCGCTCGGGCCTGACCTATCGCCGTGGCGCGGGCAATATCTTCTATTTCCGCCCCGGCCACGAAACCTACCCAACCTATCACGACGCCAATGTCGGCAAGGTGCTGCGCAATGCCGTCAACTGGGCCTACAACGGCCAGCGTCACGCCCATCTGCTCAAGGCGCCGAACACGCCAACAGCCGAGGCGCCGGAGAAGATCGAAGAACGTGGTCCCAAGCTTTCGGCAGAGGACCACGCCGGCGAAGTTAAGGCATAATCTCCTGCGAGCCTGAGCCGTCCCAGGGCCGCGCTTAGGCGCGGATATCTGACACTACATAGCGGCCGTTGCGAACGGCCAAGGAAGCGAACGATGCGTATCCTCATTCTGGGTACTGGCGGCATGGCCAATCAACATGCCAACCATTTCGCCACCATTGAAGGCGTCACCCTGGCCGGCGGCGTCGACGTGGACCCCTCACGCGTCGAAGCCTTCTGCGCCACGCACAATATCGAGCGGGGTTTCGGCTCTCTCGATGCGGCGCTAGCCTGGGGCGAGTTCGATGCCGTGGCCAATGTGACGCCGGACAGCGTCCATTATCCAACCACCATGGCGGCCCTGGCCGGCGGCAAGCACGTCTTCTGCGAAAAGCCGCTGGCGACCGACCATGCCCGTGCCCTCGAAATGACCGAGACGGCAGAGCGGCTTGGCCTCATCAACATGGTCAATCTCACCTATCGCAACGTGGCCCAGTTGCAGAAAGCGCGCGAAATCGTCCAGTCGGGCGCCGTCGGTACGGTCAAGCATTTCGAGGCGAGCTATCTGCAGAGCTGGCTGGTTTCAAAGGCCTGGGGCGACTGGCGCACGGAAAGCCAGTGGCTTTGGCGCCTCTCCAAGCGCCACGGCTCCAATGGCGTGCTCGGCGATATCGGCGTGCATATTCTCGACTTTGCCGCCTATGGCGCGGGCAGCGATTTCAGCCGCGTATTCTGCCGTCTCGAAACCTTCGACAAGGCGCCGGACAATCGCATCGGCGAATATGATCTCGACGCCAATGACAGCTTTGCCATGACGGCGCAGCTGGAAAACGGCGCGCTGGGCGTGGTCCATGCCAGCCGCTGGGCCACCGGGCATTTCAACGAGCTGCGCCTGCGCGTTTATGGCGAGCTTGGTTCGGTGGAGGTGCAGCATCGCCACGATGGCTCCAAGCTTTACACCTGCCTGGGCGACGACGCGGAAACCGGCAAGTGGACCGATGTTGAGGTCGATCCCGTCCCCACCAATTACGAGCGCTTCGTGGAAGCCGTCCGCACGGGGCAGAATCTCGAGCCCAGCTTCCGCCATGCCACCAATATCCAGAAGGTTCTGGACATGGCCGGCGTCACCGAACGAGATCGCGCCGAGCATCGCATCTAATAGAAAAGGCCCCGCAAAAGCGGGGCCGTCCTTCATTCCGAAGACCGATTAGCCGCGGTCGGCTCCCCGGGCAGCGACTTTGCCGTCGCGCCCACATCCTGAAAATGTGATCGGCCTTGCAACCATGCGAGGGGCTGCCGATTTACGTGTTCATCTTAGTTTGGGAGCAACAATATGAGCATTATCTGGGCCATCATCATCGGCTTCTTCGCCGGCCTCGTGGCCAAGTGGATCACCCCGGGCGACAACAAGCCGTCCGGCTTTATTCTCACCACTGTCTTGGGCGTCGTTGGCTCGGTTCTCGCCACCTGGCTCGGCCAGCAGATCGGCTGGTATGGCGCGGGCGACAGCGCCGGCTTCATCGCCTCCATCGTGGGCGCGGTCATCATCCTGCTGATCTGGGGCCAGATCGCCCGCCGCCGCTGATCCCCTGATCTGATGATCATGAAGGGCGCCTCGCGAGGCGCCTTTTTTATTGGCCACAACGCCTTAGCGTCCGCTCAAAAAACAGGCAGCGTCAGTCTTCCCAAGGGAACTTTGGCACAGGGATCGGTGTTCAAGCAGCATGGAAACACCCTCTGTCTCTGCGCGATATTTCCTGGTGGTCGACGATGAACCTTTGGTTCGCATGGACCTCGCCGATCTCGTCAGAACTTGTGGCCTTGAACCCCTTGAAGCGGGCACAACGGCGGAGGCACTCCGCATCCTTGATCTGCAGAGCGAGTCCATTGTCGAGCTCATCACGGATGTGAACATGCCCGGCCATCGCAACGGCATGGTGCTCGCCAATCATGTGCGGGTCATGTGGCCCCATATCCGCATCATCGTGCTGTCCGCGGGGCGCCTGCCCATGTCGGGCGAACTTCCCGAAAACACCCTGTTTGTCGCCCAGCCCTGGGCGTCCGACGAACTGGCCTCAATGATTTCGCCACCAGCCTGAGCGGCAAAAGAAAAGGGCGCCCGTAAAGGCGCCCTCTCAACTTCCAGCCGGCCCGCTTATTTTACGGTGATGCGGCCGTCCGTATAGGGCGTGTAGGTGCCGCCCTGCTTGGCGATATAGTCCTTCACGACTTCTTCCAGCGGCGGGCCGAAGTCATAGGGATTGTCGCCTTCGGCGAAAGTGCCGTAGCCGTCGCCGCCACCACGCACATAATTGTTGGTCACGATGATGTAGTTGGCTTCCTCGTCAATCGGCACCCAGCTGTCGCCTTCGCCCTTGACCATCACATCGCTGACGCGGCTGCCGGCAGGCTGCTTGACGTCAAAGGCATATTTCAGCCCGGCCACCTGCGCGAAGCGGCCGGCACCATTTTCGATGTCGCTCACGCCGTTTTCCAGCGCTTCGATAACGTCCGCACCGCTAATTTCGACAGTGGCGAGGGTGTTGGAGAAGGGCAGCACGGTCAGCACGTCGCCGATGGTGATTTCACCTGCATCGATGGACGAACGGATACCGCCGCCATTCTGGAAGGCAATGGTAGCGCCCTGGTCGGCCACGCGATCAAGGATAGCATCGGCCAGCAAATTGCCCATAGAACATTCCATGGCGCGGCAGACTTCGCGCGAGCCTTCGAGCTTGTCCGTGGCCGTGCCGATGACCGTGCTGGTCAGCTCAGCAATGGGCTCTGCCAGTTCGGCCAGCTGACCCTTGAAATCTTCATTGGCGGTGACCGAAGCGTCGATCAGGAAGGGCTGGCCTTCGGCCTTGGTGACAACGCCATTGTCATCCCAGGTCACGGCGATATCGCCCAGATATTTGCCATACTGGTTGGCCTGAACCACCGGCACTTCAATGCCGTCGGGGTTCTTCACCATGGTCGGGTAGGGCCCGACAGCGCCTTCCATCGAGCCGAGCAGGGAGTGGCTGTGTCCGCCGACAATCACGTCGACCAGCGGCACGTCTGCGGCCAGTTGCAGATCGACCGTATAGCCGATGTGGCTGAGCAGGATGATTTTCTTGACGCCGGCGGCGTCGAGGGCTGCGGCCGTGTCGCGGACATATTCGAACACATCGTTGAATTCGATAAACTCGCCGGGCGAGGCGATATCAGGCGTGTCCTCAGTGGTTGCGCCGATAATGCCGACCTTTTCGCCGCCGATTTCGATGACGTAGGAGCCCTTGATCTTACCGGCCAGATGCGGATCGCGGGTGACGTCGAAATTGCCGCCGATGATCGGGAATTCTGCCGCCTCGATGAATTTCAGGAATTCTTCCGGACCATCATCGAATTCGTGATTGCCCGTCGCGACGACGTCAAAGCCCATCTGGTTGAAGAAGTCGGAAACAACCTTGGATTTGTAGGTCGTGTAGTAGAGCGAGCCCTGGAAATTGTCGCCTGCCGAAAGCAGCAGCGAATTGCCGTCCGCGTAGCCCGCGCGCGTGTCGTCGATGATGGTCTTGAGACGGGCAATGCCGCCAAAGCACTCACCGGCAGCGTCGGTTTCAGCATCGCAATTGGAATCAGTGCCCGTAATTGGGTCGAAGCGCGAGTGGAAATCGTTGATGTGCAGGATATTGAGTGTGAACTCGGCCTGCGCTGCACTGGAGAATCCGGCGCAGAGGGCGAGCGCGGTTGCGCCCAGCAGTATCTTTTTCATCCCTGTCTTCCCTTTTTGCTCTTGGCAATCGACGCCACCAATCTGACCAAACCCGTCGGGCAGGGTCTGACGACGTTGGGAAGAGTTAACCAGTTCCTTGTGACAGATGAAAGTGGACCTTTTGGTCAAATTTTTTGGGCTGGGCTGCTCCGGCCGGCAATAACCCGGCAGCAAGGGTTTGCGCCTATCATCCCGGCGAGTTCATGTCAGAAAGCGTAGCAAGATGAGTTTCGCCCTTGAAAGCCTGATACGGCAAATGCCGGACCCCGTTCCCGCCTTGCCCAGGGAGCCGGGCTTTGTCTCATTCGCCCTGATCGGCGGCATGGGCATTCTGGCCTTTCTGGCGCTCAATGGCCTTGCCGGCATGGTCACGCCCGAGGGGTTGGGCATGGTGGGCATGGCGCTCTGCTATCTTGTGGTGCTTTTCCCCGTCTATCGCTTGCACCGCCATTTCACCTTCGCCTCCGATGCAAGGCACAGTCTGGCTCTGCCCCGCTATCTGGCCGTGCAGGCCGGCACCTTCCTGGTGGCCAGCCTCTTTGGGTTCGCGCTGACCGGGACGATGACAATTCCGAGCCTTTCATCAGCCCTTATCGTCCTCGTGCTGACCTCTGCGATCAATTTTGTCGCGGTGAAAAACTGGGCCTTTGCCCGCCAGAAATCACCCGTTCTGGCAGTCGCTTAGGTATTGCAATGCGCGCCGGCAAGCGGGTGTAGCGAAACAATCCGCACCCCGACGGGCTTACAATACCGTTCCGCTAGGGTATTCTCCGCGCCGAATTGATTTGCGGAGTTTCTCATATGCGTAGTGCTTTGATCGTCTATGGCGGCTGGGAAGGCCACGATCCTGAAGAATGTGCCGCCATCTATCGGCGCTGGCTGCATGAGGATGGCTATTCGGTTCGCACCGCGACGGAAACCAGCGCCTTTGCTGACCCCGCGATCCACGATCTCTCCCTGATCATTCCGGTTTTCACCATGAGCAAGATCGCCAAGGAAGAGGTCGAAAACCTCACCAAGGCCGTCGAAAACGGCGTCGGTCTTGCCGGTCATCACGGCGGCATGAGCGATGCCTTCCGCGAAGCTGTCGATTACCAGTTCATGGTTGGCGGCCAGTGGGTCGCCCATCCGGGCAATATCATCGATTACACTGTCGATGTGACCAAGCCGGAAGACCCGATCATGGAGGGGATCAAAGCCAGCTTCCCCTACACCTCCGAGCAATATTACATGCATGTCGACCCCTCAAACGAGGTGCTGGCGACCACGACCTTTACCGGCGAACATGCCTATTGGATCGAGGGTGTGACGATGCCGGTGGTGTGGAAGCGCCACCATGGCAAGGGCAAGGTGTTCCACATGACCCTGGGCCATCAGGCCAAGGAATTCGAGAATTCCAACATGGCCACCATCATGCGCCGCGGCATGAACTGGGCGGCGCGGGACGAATAGTCCCACCTACCACCGCAAGGCGAAACGCCCGATGATCGCGCCCAGAATTGCGGTCATCGCCATGCCCAGCGTGTACCACACGGCCATGAACATCATGCTGGTTTCCCCGCAATAGAACGCATAGGTCCAGGCCCCGAAGCCGCCCGCAATCAGCCCGGCGGCGAAACCGGCCATTGTTGGTGAGCGTGGCGCAAAACCGCGCATGATGAACAGTAGCGCGGCGAGAACCGGCACGCCCGTCAGCGTGATCAGCCAGGGGCAGACCATGGCCGTGTGCCCCATCAGCACGGGCATGGCCCAGTCGCTCTGCATCCAGCCCATTGTGCCAAGGCTCAATGCAACAAGCACCAGCAGGCTCGCGCCTGCAATTGGCCAGATAATGCGGCCATCAGGCCGCGCCAGGACAGGGGCCGCCGCGAGGCCCAGCAGTCCGATCCACAGCGTGTAGCCGAATTTGACCCAGAACATCGAGCCGCCAAAGGCCCCGCCGAACGGGCGGTTCATCATCAGGCTCAGGATCACAAAGGCGGCCAAAATGGTCATGAGCAGCCCCGCGCCGAGTGCCAGCAGCAGGCGCTTTTCCAGCGCGTGTTTGCGCACGGGTTTGAGGTCAGCGGCAAGCTGGGCGATCAGAGTGTCGGTCATTTGCCTGCCCCCGCAAATTTGCCCATCAATGTCTTGAGACCGCGATGGATGGAAACCTTCGCTGCCGTTTCGCTGATGCCATGCCGCGCAGCGGCTTCTGCCACGCTGGCGCCGTCGATCCGGGTCTGGCGGATGAGATCGGCCGTCCGCTCGGGCACTTGTTCCAGCACCACATCCACATCATGCCGGTCGGCGGCTTGCGCGCTGTCGTCAACCGCAAAGATCGGCGCATCATCCTCCAGCGCTATTGTCGGGCGGATGGCGTGACGGCGCACGTGATCGACAAATTTGTGGTGCGCAATCGCGTGGAGCCAGGACGTAAACGGCCTCTCCCGATCATATGTCATCCGGCGCGTATGCACGGCCAGCAATGTTTCCTGCACGAGGTCCTCCGCGTGCGACGCATGGGCGGCGCTCAGCCGCCGGGCGAAATAAGGGCGCAGGTGACGGCTCAATTCGGCCAGCAGCGTCCGATAGGCGGCTTCATCGCCATCGAGCGCGGCGTGCATCAGTCCGCCCAGCCGAGTCTCGGTCACATCCGCCTGCATTGAAGCTCCATTCGCTCCGTCTTGGCGTCAGGTTACACGGCCAAGACAAAAAAGCGATGGCCGATCACGCTCGCGTGAACAGGTAACCGGCGGCTCGATGACCCCGAATGGCTCGGCATGACCGCAGCAGAGGGTTGCGGTTTCCTCAGGGAGAATTTTCAATGCTGACCGCAACCAAAGCTATCGCCACCGCAAGCCTCTTCGCCGCACTCCTCGCCGCCGGCAGCGTTTCCGCGCAAGATGCAATGGCCCCCGACGCCATGGCCCCCATGGCCGGCGATGCCATGGCGCCAATGATGAGCGATGATGATCTCAAGACCTGCGTTGGCCAAGCCATGGCCATCACCTTCCCCGACGTCGCCAAGGTTGCCGAGGCGGCCTGTCACGATCTGCACAATGGTCACATGCCGATGGCCGGCGATGCCATGGGTGGCGATGCAATGGCAGGCGACGCCATGGCGCCGGCAAAATAATCGCGCAATAATATTGTCGTGATAACGATCATCTGCCCGATGCGCTCTCGTTGCTTTAGGCAGATGGTCCTTATGAGGAGGGGGAGTCGATGAGCGAAGCCAACAAGCTGCCGCCGGCCAAAGGCCCGCTGGTCTATCGGCAATCGATCTGGACGCGGCTGACCCATTGGGTCTGGGCAATCTGCCTCTTCTTCCTGCTGCTCTCGGGCCTGCAAATCTTCAACGCCCACCCCTCGCTTTATATCGGCAACGAGTCCGGCTTCGAATACGACAATGCCATTCTCAAAATCGGCGCGGTGAACACGCCCGAGGGTCCGCGTGGCAAGACAACTGTGTTCGGGCGCGAGTTCGACACCACCGGCGTGCTCGGTATGAGCGGCCCTTCCACCCAGCCAAGTTTTGTCGGCTTCCCCGGCGCGGTCACTATTCCCTCCTTCCGCGATCTGGCGACGGGCCGTGTCGTGCACTTCTTCTTCGGCTGGATTTTCGTTGGCGCGCTCTTCATCTGGTTTCTCGCCAGCTTCATCAACGGCCATATCAGGCGCGACATCGTCCCCAAGGGCGCCGATCTCAAAGGCCTGCCGCGCGATGCGTTTGATCATGCCCGCTTTCGCCTCCACCATGGCCGTTCCTATTCGCCGCTGCAAAAGCTGAGCTATTTCACCGTCTTCTTCATTCTCTTCCCGCTGATCATCCTCACCGGCCTCACCATGAGCCCGGGCATGGATGCGGCCTGGCCATGGCTGCTCGACCTCTTCGGTGGACGGCAGACAGCGCGCACCATCCATTTCGGCGTCATGGTGTTGCTGGTCGCCTTCTTCATCGTCCACATCATCATGGTGCTCCTCGCCGGTCCGCTCAATGAAATGCGCTCAATGATCACCGGCTGGTATCGCACCAGTCCCGGCACGCCCAGCCAACCCGGAGACAAGCCATGAGCCGCCTCATTCTCGATCGCCGCCGGTTCCTCGCGGGCTCGGCAGCCCTTGGCTCCACCATGGCGCTGGCCGGCTGCGACCAGTTCGATTTTCTCGGCCAGCGCGGCAATCCGGTGCGGCAGGTGATGGAAAAGGCCAATGTCCTCACTTATGCGGCCCAGCGCGCGCTGATCGGCGACCAGGTCCTGGCGCGCGAATACAGCGCCAGCGAAATCCGCCAGGGCATGAAGCCCAATGGCTCCACCGAGCCGAGCACGCCCGAATACATGTTCCTGCGGATGCAGAATTTCGCGTCCTATCGCCTCAAAATCACCGGCATGGTCGAGCGCGAGATGGAGTTTTCACTCGATCAATTGCGCAACATGCCTGCGCGCAGCCAGATCACCCGGCACGATTGCGTCGAAGGCTGGAGCTGCATTGCCAAATGGACCGGCACGGCGCTGGGCCCCATTCTCGACATGGCCGGGGTCAAGCCTGAGGCGCGCTTCTGCGTCTATCACTGCTTCGACAATATCCAGCGCGGCCTCACCGGCGACATTCTTTACTATGAGAGTTCGGACCTCATCGACGCCTATCACCCCCAGACCATCCTCTCCTATGGCCTCAATGACGAGGTGCTGCCGGTCAGCAATGGCGCGCCAATCCGCCTGCGGATTGAGCGGGCGCTGGGCTACAAGCAGCCCAAATATCTGCACACCATCGAGCTGGTCGATGATCTCTCCTCATTCGGTCTGGGCAAGGGCGGTTATTGGCCAGACAATGGCTATGATTGGTATGGCGGGATCTAGCTGTCAGCGCCGCGCATCCCCGCCATGCGCGGCCAAAACCCGAATAAACTTGCTATTTTTGGCGCCCTGTCCCATATGAGCCCCATCGTTGCCGCCAGAAGACGCGGCAGACGGACTTCTCTTCTTATCCCCTTGCGGTGAGCGGCGAAGTCAACCCGGATACCCTCTATGCGGTCCGGGTTTTGAGCCAGCACCCGCGCGATACCTCCTTTTATCGCCCGCTTGCATCATTTGATCCGCCCTTCGCCATGCGAACGGCGACATGCGCGCTGCATCGTTCTGCGCGCACACCGGCGCCGCATTGGCGCAGAAAGACTTATGTTGACCGATTTTACTTCTCTCGGCCTGCCAACCGTCATCACCGACAGCCTCACTGCCGGCGGGTTCACCGAGCCTACCAAAATTCAGGCCCAGGCCATCCCCAAGCTGCTTGAAGGCCGCGATATGCTGGGCATTGCCCAGACCGGTTCGGGCAAGACCGCAGCCTTCGGCCTGCCGATCCTGGCTGGCCTGCTTACGCTTACCGGACGTCCGCGCCCGATGACCACCCGTGCCCTTATCCTCGCCCCCACGCGCGAACTCGCCGTGCAGATCGAGGAAAACATCCGCAAGTTCGCCGGCTCCAAGATGCGGCTTGATACCGTGCTCGTTCTGGGCGGCGTGTCGCGCTACCATCAGGTGCAGAAGATCGCCAAGGGCGTCGACATCGTTGTCGCCACCCCGGGTCGCCTCAAAGATTTGCTCGACGACAACAAGATCCGCCTCAACGAAACGCGCTGGTTCGTGCTAGATGAAGCCGACCGTATGCTCGACATGGGCTTTATTGCCCCGGTCAAGGCTATCGCCAAGGCCATCGGGTTCAAGCGCCAGACCATGATGTTCTCGGCCACCATGGCGCCCGAAGTCGAAGACCTGACCAAGAGCCTCCTCAAGGAGCCTGTCCGCGTCGAGGCCACCCCGCAGGGTTCCACCGTGGTCAAGATCGACCAGCGCGTGATCCTCTCCGGCGCCAAGGCCAAGCGTGGCGTGCTCAATGGTCTGCTGGCCGATGAGAACGAAGCCATGGAGCGCGTCATCATCTTCTCGCGCACCAAGCATGGTGCCGATCGCGTCGCCAAGAATCTCGAGATCGACGGCCACAAGGCTGCGGCCATTCACGGCAACAAGAGCCAGAATGCCCGCCAGGCCGCCCTCAAGGGTTTCTCCAGCGGCTCCGTTCGTATTCTCGTTGCCACCGACATTGCCGCGCGCGGCATTGACGTGCCCGGCATCACCCATGTGGTGAATTACGAGCTGCCCGACGATCCGGAAAACTATGTGCACCGCATTGGCCGTACCGGTCGTAACGGCGCCACCGGCTTTGCTATCACCCTTTGCGACGGCACCGAGCGCGGCAAGCTGCGCGATGTCGAGCGTCTCATTCGCCGCACGCTGCCCGTGTCGGGCGATGTGAACATGGTGGAAATCGCCACGGCGCCAAAGCCTGCCCGCAATGGTGCAGGTCGCCCCGGTCCGCGCACCAATCGCAATCCCAAGGCTGAAGCCACCCGCCGCCCGGCTGGTGAGCGTCGTCCCTTTGCCGAGTTCGCCAAGGAACTGGGTGGCAAGCCGCAGGCTGCCGATGCCGGTCGTCGCAATGACGGCCAGGTCAAGCATGTGCGCCGTGATCCAGAGACCGGCAAGCCAATCGGCGCCAAGCCCGCAAGCGCCAGTGGCAAGCCCAAGCAGCGCTGGAACAAGTCCCAGAAGGAAGCGGCCCGCACCAATGGCCGCTCCAATGCGGACCGCCAGCGCGGACGCGCCGGCGCCAGCGCCTGATCCGGCATCAAAATGAAAAGGGCGGCCTCCGGGTCGCCCTTGTTGTTTCCGTCCCAAAAATCTCTGACCTGCATGACCATCACTCTGCGCGACGCGTCTGAATGCGATATTCCGGCAATTTTCGACGTGCGCACCAGCGTCACGGAGAACCATTTGTCGGTCGCGCAAATGGCTGTGCTTGGCATCACCCACGAGACGATCCGTCAGGCCCTCCGTCAACACAAGTGCATCTGGGTTGCCGAGAGCGGCGGCCAGATCGTCGGCTTTGCCATGGCGGACATCGAGAGTGCCTCTGTCTTCGCCGCCTTCGTTCGTTCCGAATGGGAGGGGCAGGGCATAGGGCGGCGCCTCATGCAGCAGGCCGAATCCTTCCTCTTCGCACATCACTCACTGATCTGGCTCAATACTGCCGGCTCGTCGCGCGCCGCTCGCTTCTACGGGCGGCTTGGGTGGGTGCCGGTGCAAAGCCTGCCAAATGGCGAAATCCGGTTCGAGAAACATAGGAGCTGACCGAAGGTTCAGCACCACTTATCCCCGCCCCAAAAACCTCAGGCATACTCCCCTCATCAGCCGGGCACGGATGGGGTTGCAACGATCACCGCCCGGCGACAGTCGGGAGGCCTCGTCATCGTTATCGGAGGCTGGGTCTGGAGATGGGTCCGCGGCAGCAATGTCCCCCTACAAAACCTCCTCGCCAGAAACCCCGACGCCCCGAGGCGAATTTCGTCTCGTTATTTTTATACTTTGAGGCGGAATGCGTCTCGGGGCACCATCACTACCTCAAAACCGCGACGCTTTCGGGCCGGGCGGCGTTAGCGGCTGCCCGTTCTTTGAAATCAATATGCGCTGAGAATGCAGGTTGTGCGAACGCCCTTAAGCGACCGAGGCCAGATAGAGCACGTCGCGGGTGGAGCTTTGTTCCTGGGCTCCCCGCGACAGGCTCTCGAGAAATTCCACGGCCCAGTCGTTCACATTGTGCTTCTGAGCTGCTGCCATCAGGGCCTGCCAGCGGCTCTTCCGCTCTTCAAGGCTCATGTCCAGCGCCATGCGCAAGGCTTCCGCAGTCTCGTCGGTGTCAAACGGATTGACCAGCAGCGCTTCGGGAAAGATTTCCGCTGCGCCCGCAAATCGCGACAGCACCAGCACGCCGGGATTTTCCGGGTCCTGCGAGCCGACAAATTCGTGAGCCACAAGGTTCATGCCATCGCGAAGCGGGGTCACCAGCCCCACCCGCGCCAGCCGATAAAGTCCGGCAAGGCTGGGCTGGCCATAGGCCCGCTTCACATAGGTCAGCGGCTGCCAGTCCGGCTCGGCAAAATGTCCCATGACCCGCCCGCACATGGCGTCGAGCGTGTCGCTGGTTTCCTGATATTCCTTGATGCTGTCGCGCGAGGGTGGCGCCACCTGCAACAGATGCACATTGCGGCGCAGCCGCGCATTATTGGCCAGCAGCTTTTCATAGGCCTCGACGCGCTGCGGCAGGCCCTTGGAATAGTCCAGCCGGTCGACGCCAAGGATCAGCCGCTGCTCACCCATGGCGCGTTCCATGCGCTTGATCATCTTGGTGCCCGCAGGGCTCGTCGCCAGCTTGGCAAAGGCGTCCGGCTCCGAGCCGATGGGGAAGGCTTTGATCTCGGTGCGGCTGAAATCAATCGCTTGCACCTTCGCCCCGCCAAAGGTGGACGGCGCCTGATGCTCGGCAAATTCGGTAAAGGCGGCGACGTCGCGCTTGGCCTGCATACCCACCAGATCGTAGCGGGACAGGTCCCGCATCAGTTCCGCATGGTGCGGAATGGCATAGAGCGCATCCGTCGTGGGGAAGGGGATGTGGAGGTAAAATCCGATGCGGTTGCGCACGCCCAGATTGCGCAATTCCGAGGCCAGCGGGATCAGATGATAATCATGCACCCAAATCACATCGTCCGGCTTCAATAGCGGCTGCAAGGCGCGGGCAAACTGCGCATTCACCCGCCGATAGCCCTCATACCAATGGCTCTCGATGGTGGCGAGGTCGAGCCGGAGGTGAAAGCTCGGCCATAGAATGGAATTGGAAAAGCCCGCATAATAGGCGTGGTGATCATCCCGGGTCAGGTCGATATGGGCGATGTTGAGCCCGTCGACATCTTCAAACCGGGCCTCTCGCGCAGGCTCTTCACTGAGCTTGCCGGACCAGCCAAACCAGAAGCCTTCATGCTCGCCCAAAACCTTGCGCAATGCCACGGCCAATCCGCCTGCCGCCGGCCCTTTACCGGGGGTGCGGTTGGATACGATGACAATGCGGCTCATGGGTTGGGTCTCCTGTCGTTTCAGGCTGCGGTCGTGTCGGCGAGAATGGGTGTGTTCACGGGGCCGTGCCGGGCGAAGTCGCCCAGGCCCTGGATCAGCGAAAGCACGGAATCAACATCGGCGATGCGCATCCGGGCTGCCGTTTCCCCGGCGCCCAGCTTGATGCCGATGCCGCCCAGTTCCTGCGCGGCCACAAAGGCGTCTTCATCCGTGCGGTCGTCGCCGATGAAGATCGGTGTGCGGCCAAGGAACGGCTCTTCCTTCATGAAAGCGCGCAGTGCTGCACCCTTGTCGATGCCGACCGGGCGCGCTTCGAGAACCATCTTGCCGGGAACCAGCGTGAAATCCGGGTGGTCCCTGAGCACGTCTTCCATGGCCATGCGGCAGGCGCCTTCGAGCTCCGGCAGCTGGCGAAAATGCAGGGCCACCGCGCCTTCCTTGGTCTCGACCAGCAGTTCGGGATGGGACTGCGAAAGCGGTGCGATTGCCTTGGCAATTTCCTCGGCGCCGGCAAGCAGGGCCGGGTCAATATCTTCCAGTGTGCCATCGGCCCGGCGGCGCTGCGCACCATGGGCGCCCGCAATCGGCAATTGCAGGGGCGCGAGGAACCGGTCGATGTCATTGATCTCGCGGCCGGTGATCACCGCAAAGGCATGGTCGAACTGGCGCGAGGCGCGGTCCAGCCGGCCGGTCAGGCCATCGGGCACTGAAATCGCATCGGGCGTATCGGCGATCTCAACGAGCGTGCCGTCAAAATCGGTAAAGACGGCCAGCAGGGGGCCGGTATCACCGGTGCGGGGGCCGTTGAAATTATGCGCTTCAGACATGGCTGTGCCTTGGGGTTGCATCACTGGTCGGTGATAGCAACGTCGCTGGGGCCAAAAGGTTCGCTCTTCATGGCAGCCATGCGCTCAGCGGCCTTGATGAACGGCAGATAAACGCGTCATTCGCGCCCAGTTCAACCGGACCGGATTAGTTCTGATTCATGCTGGTGAAAACAACAAGCGGCGTCGCAAGCCAGCAACAGCGTCAATCCAGGCGGGGAGCCAGGTCCATGTCTCAGCTATTTCTCACGGCACTCTTCGCCCTGTCCCTGAGCGTTCTCGCCTTCGCCGCATCCTTTGCCGAAGCGCCACGCAGCCAGTTCGTGCCGACGCTCTCTCAGGCGGAATAGCCCTCAGGCGAGCGGTATGCCCTTGTTGCCCTTGCTGGACTGATAGTTGTCGGACAGACCGGCATAAATGGCGTTGAATTCATCGAGCCTCGCCGTCAACGCCTCCCGGTGATCCCGGTCCAGGCCGGCAATCATCGCCTGCAGCCCATGGCTGGTCCAGAATTCGTTGCGCCGATTATAGAGCGGCCGGTGGGGTGACACAGTCCCGCTCTCCGGGTCCGGCACAGCATAAACCGCCTGCAGGATCTGGATGTCATAGGGAATGGCAAAGCTGTCGCGGCTGTTCTCGTGGCTGAACAGATAATAGAAATTATCGAAGCCCGACCAGGTGATGCCCGAAAGGCAGAGCGAACAGGGTTCATGAGTCGCCAGGAACAGGCAGTCTTTCACGTCGGGACGCTGGTCGGCCGGGATTTCGAAAAAGCGCTTGATGGCGTGCATTTCTCCATGCCAGAGCGGGTTCTCGATCTCGTTATTGGTCTCGGCCACCACCACGGACATGTCCGATTTACGGATGATCGCCGCGCCGAACAGCTTGTTGCCCCGCGCCACGCCCTTGGCCGTCACCGGCACAATGTCATGCTCGATGATGTCAAGCAGGCGTGAGATGAGATCGGCAGTGTCCATTATGCTCTCCAGGTTCGGACACCAGCCTAGCCAGAGTGCCTCACCTTGGAAAGCGTCACTTGGCGCGCATCAGCTCTGCCAATTGCTTCCCTTTGGGGTCGACCAGTGTCAGCCGGTCACCGCTGAGTTCATAACCTGCTGTGGCGCTCAGCGCTGAGAAGAACGCCGCTTCCTGCGCCATGATTGCCGGCGGGCACGCCATCCGCGTTCCGGCAATGGGCCCAAAGGCCAGCGGCGGCTCCTCAAAGCTCGCCTCGGTAAAATAGCTGTTGCAGCTCCCATTGCCGCCAGCGCGATGGTCGGCAGCGATGGAGAGCGTAGGCTTGGTCAGCGGCAGGACGGGCTTGCCGCCAAGGCTGGTCACGTTCCAGACAACCTCCAGTAAGGGATTGGGGGCTTCGACCGGAGGCAAAATCTGTTCAGCGGGGTCATGCGGGGGAGGCGGCGAGAATTGCACCGGGATCACCAGCCCTGACGACGATTCCGGATCGACGGCCAGTGGCTGGCCATTGGTGAAAATCACATGACCTGCCGACCAGATTTCGGCCACGAGGCCATATCGGCGGTCCGGCGCGAGAACAGTGCTGCGCACATTGAGGGTAAATTGGACGGGCGAACTTGCCTTCCCGCCCAGCGCCGCCTGGGCACCTGCGATGCGTTTCTGGTCCGCCAGATTGACCAGCGTTACCACCAGCGATGCGTCGGCGGGTAGCGCCATTCGCTCGCGATAGGTAACGAGGCCCTTGAACGTCACGTCGTCGGCGCGGGCAAGACCGCCCAGGGTCAGCGTGATCAGCAGTGCCAGAACTGCACCTTTGAGGGTCTGCAACATCGTCATCTCCCATTCGCCGACACGGAACGGTGCGATTGCGGGTTCCGTTGCCTACGGCTTCACAGTCCAGGGCGTCTCGAAATGGTGTTCTTCCAGGTTATTGCCCTCGCCACCACGATCAACCACAAGGAAATCGGCCTGCTGCTCCAGCGGGGTCAACACACCATGCCATGTGTTCATGGCAATATTCACCCCCTGACCGGGGGCAGGGCGGAAGGCGCGGGGTGTCTCGGGCACGCCCGAATTGTCAGGCGCCACGATCACCAGCCAGGGGCTGTCGGCCAACGGGTAAAAAGCCTGGCTTCCCAGCGGATGCCGCTCCACCATCTTGAGCGCAAGGGGCAGCTGATAAGGCTGCCCGCGAAAGATCGAGATCAACGGGCGCGCATGGACGCCACCCAATTCCACCCGCGCCAGATCATGGTAGCGCTCCGTCATTCCACTATTGATGGGATAATGCTGCGCACCCTCCAGAGAAATCACCTGGCCAAACGGCGCAAACGCTTCTGCCGTCAGCGGTTCGATGATGATGTCGCGGCTCGCCATGGCTCAGAACGCCAGTTTGGCGTGGCGGTTGACGTCCTTGTAGAGCAGATAGCGGAACCGCTCCGGGCCCGCGTAGCAGGCTTGCGGGCAGAAGGCACGCAGCCACATGAAGTCGCCCGCCTCCACCTCGACCCAGTCGCGGTTGAGCCGATAGACCGCCTTTCCCTCCAGCACATAGAGCCCGTGCTCCATGACATGGGTTTCCTCGAAAGGAATGACGGCGCCCGGCTCCAGTGTCACGATATTGACGTGCATATCGTGACGCAGGTCAGTCGGCTCCACGAAGCGCGTGGTGCCCCAGGTGTTGTTCGTAGCCGGCATCCAGCGGATGGGCTCATCCTGCTCATTGGCGACAAAGGAGGGGGGCGCTTCGATGCCCTCGGCCACCTCATAACGCTTGCGGATCCAGTGGAAACGGGCGGGCGCGGTGGATTTGTTGACCAGGCTCCATGTGCTGCCCGGCGGCAAGAAGGCGTAGCCGCCCTCCTTGAGCAAATGCGTCTTGCCTTCAAGGGTCAGCGTTACCCGCCCCCCGACCACAAACAGTACACCCTCGGCCTCCGGGTTCGGCTCTGGCCGTTCGCTACCGCCGCCAGGAAACACTTCAACGATATATTGTGAGAAGGTTTCGGCAAATCCACTCAGTGGCCTCGCAATGATCCAGGCGCGGCTATCGCGCCAATGAGGCAGGTAGGAGGTTACGATGTCCCTCATCACGCCCGAAGGGATCAGCGCATAGGCCTCGGTGAACACCGCGCGACCAGTATGCAGGGACATCTGGCTGGGCAGGCCGGCGGGCGGGGAAGCATAGGTGGAGGCCATTGGCTCGCAATCGAAACTTGGGCGGCAACACATGACCGCCTACCAGTTTCTAGCGGATAGCCGCGAGGTTTGGCTAGACGGGGCAATGCAGGGTCAAAGGATATGGCCTCCGCCTCGCTGTGATCAGCTCACCGGTTCTTCCACGTCCCTTTTCAGGCGGCTGAGCATCGCTGCCGCATAAGCCGCGTAGGGGCCGATCCAGCGTTCATGAATGGCATGGACAGGCAGGGCGTCCAGGTGGTTCCAGCGTTCGCGTCCACGTTTCTCGGCGATCACCAGCCCGGCCTCTTCAAGCACATTGAGATGCTGCATAACCGTGCAACGGTCCAGGCCGGGCATCAGGTCGCAGAGCATTCCGGTGGTGCGTGGTTCGCTCTTGAGGAAATCCAAAATCTGCCGTCGCGCACGGTGTCCCAGCGCCTTGAAAATACGGTCATCGTCGTCGTCATTTGACATGTTATATTTTTATAACATAATGTGAGCAACGTCAAGTTTAGGGAGAGCAGCAATGGTGGAAGTGGTGTCGAAAGACCTGGAACTCGCATTCCGTGTGTCTGGGCGGATCAGCAAGCCGGTGCACGATGTGTTTGAGGCTGTTGCGGACCCCAAGCAGCTTTCGGGCTATTTCACTACGGGTGGTGCCAAGGGGCGGCTCGAAACCGGCGCGACCGTGACATGGGATTTTCACGACTTTCCGGGCGCCTTCCCGGTGACGGTCGTCGAAGTGGTTCAGGACAAAAAGATTGTACTGCGCTGGGAGGCGAGCGAGCCAACCGAGCCGAGCACGACGGGCGAGACGCCGAGCAGCGAGGGGTATGACACCACGGTCGTCATGGAATTCAGTCCGCTCGAAGACAACCGCACGCTGGTGACGATTTCCGAAAGCGGTTGGCGCCGCACCCCGGGCGGGCTCAAATCATCCTATGGCAATTGCGAAGGCTGGACCGGAATGCTTTGCGCCATGAAGGTCTATGTCGAACACGGCATCAACCTGCGCGAAGGTTTTTATAAATGACCGAAAATGTGACCGCCTTTGCCCGGCATCAATTTGCCAAGCTAAGTGCGGAGCAGGCGTATGATGCCTGGGTCGATCCCGCGACTGTCCGCCTTTGGATGGAACACCATTTGAAGCAGAGCGACACTGCCGCCGACGTCACGCGCATCGAAATCAATCCCTCACTGGGCGGGCGCTTTCTGTTCGCCGATACGCGAGAGGGCTCGGAATGCTGGGGATATTATCGAGCCCTTGAAAGACCACGCCGGATTGCCTTCACGTGGTTTGTCAGCCCCGAAGAGGAGGCAGAGGACAATTCGCTTGTCACCATCGATATTGCCCCACTGGGCAAGGGGTGCGCGGTCACCATCGGTCACGAGATGAGCGCGGAATGGGCCGACTATGTCGACCAAACCGCAAAAGCCTGGGCATCAATGCTTGAGGCGATTGAAGGCGCGCTTGGTTAGGGCAAGACCGCCTGCAGGCGCAGCAGCGCGATCCGCTCGACCTGGGCGCAGGCTGTTGCAAACTCTTCCGCGGCAGAGTTCGCTAGGCGCTTCTCAAAATCCTCCAGTATCGACGCCTTGGTGTGGTCCCTCACGGCGATGATGAAGGGAAAGCCGAATTTTTCGACATAGGCATTGTTGAGCGCTGTAAATCTTTCCCGCTCCGCATCTGTCAGCGCGTCGAGCCCGGCCGATGCCTGTTCGGCGGTTGACTCTGCAGTCAGCCGCTTGGCCGCCGCTAGCTTTCCAGCAAGATCCGGGTGAGCGCGCAGCACGGCGAGCCGTTCCTCGGCGCTCGCCATGCGGAACTGGTTGCGCAAAACGAAGTGCAACCCGATGGCGCTATCATTGGCGGGGCCCATTTCATCGTCCCAGGCGCGCTCGGCGATCCAGGGCGAATGCTCGAAGATCGATCCATAGCGCGCCACAAAGGCGTCCTTGCTCAACTGCGATGGGATGACCTCCGGGGCCACATAGGGATGCTCTTTGGCCCAGTGCTCAGCGATCTGGAGCCGCGTTGGCACCCAGACTTTGTCAAAGCCCTTTATGTAGTCGACAAAGCGCTTCAGGCCCTGGAAGCGACCGGGCTGGCCCACCAGCCGGCAATGAAGGCCAATCGACATCATCTTGGCCGATCCTGCCTGCCCCTCGGCATAGAGACAGTCAAAACTGTCCTTGAGGAACTGGAAATATTCCTCGCCATTGTCAAAGCCCGGTGCAGTGACGAAGCGCATGTCGTTTGCTGAGAGCGTATAGGGAATGATCAGCTGCGGCTTGCCGCCGATCACCTTCCAATAGGGCAGGTCATCATCATAGGTGTCGGAGATATAGGCGAAGCCGCCATGATCGGCGACCAGGTCGACGGTGTTGAGGCTTGAGCGCCCCGTATACCAGCCCAGTGGGCGGGAACCGGTAGCGATGGTGTGGAGCCGCACAGCCTCAGCGATTTGCGCGCTTTCCACGGCAGGGGACATGTCCTTGTGCTGCACCCATTTGAGGCCGTGGCTGGCGATCTCCCAGCCCGCTTCCTGCATGGCTGTCAGTTGCGCCGGGGCGCGCATCAGCGCTGTAGCGACGCCATAGATCGTCACCGGCAAATTGGCTTCGGTGAAAAGGCGGTGCAGCCGCCAGAAACCGGCGCGGGCACCATATTCATACATGGATTCGACATTAGCGTGGCGCTGATCAGGCCAGGGT
>JAEYTY010000023.1 GCA_023433775.1 Pseudomonadota bacterium
ATGTAGAGGCCATGCACAGAGCAGCGCAGACGGCTCTGGGGCTGCATGACTTTACCACCTTCCGCTCAGCAGAGTGTCAGGCCAAATCGCCCATGCGCACTTTGGACCTGTTCGAGGTGAGGGGGGATAACCAGAGCATCGTGGTCAATGTCAGTGCCCGGAGCTTCCTGCACCATCAGGTGCGTTCGCTGGTGGGGTCACTCAAGCTGGTGGGCCAGGGCAAGTGGACGCCGGCGGACTTCAAGGCCGCGCTGGACGCTGCCGACCGCAGCCGCTGCGGCGCCATGGCGCCATCCAGTGGGCTCTACCTGACGCGCGTCGACTACTAGGATCGACCTAGATCGCGATGGGCGGGAGCAGGATTGCGACGAGGCCCAGCGCCAGGAAGACGCCGACAGCCTGGGAAATGAACAGCAGCCCAATCTGGATCGGCTTCAGCGTCACGATGAAGCGGCCAATATTGACGAAGGTCAGCAGGGCGAGAACTACGACCACCAGCAGAATGCCCATGCCCACGGCGCCCAACAGGGTCGAAATAAGCAGCAGCGTGCCCGAGACCAGGGTGACCCAATTGCTGGCGACGAGATAGGGCACAAAGCCATCCTGCCGGCCCATCTGGCGCAGGACGATCCAGGCCATGGCGGCCTGGGCGAAGAAGAGCGCGCCATTGACGATCGCCGACTGGGTGGGCATTCCGGCGGGAAGGGCAACGCCAGTCAGCATGGGGCCGAAGGCGGCGAGCAGAATGGCGATCAGCACGGCGATCAGGCTGCCAATGAGGCCGCGCTGGGAAAAATCGAAATAGCTGGCGACGTCCCGACGGCCAACCACCAGAGCCCAGCAGCCGCGCGCTGCATTGATGGTTTCATCGATAAATGTCTGGTTGGGATAGGCCAAGGGCTCTTTCTCGTATCAGGCAGTCGGTAGGTCTAACGGGCCTGTTAGCATGTAGAGCGTCAGGGGCAGCCCGACAAGCAGGACAAGGGTCAAAACCGCGAATGCGGCAGAAACGCCCATGGTCCAGCCGGCGGCAACCCGGCCCAGCCGATAAAGCAGGACAGCAAGGGCGAGCCAGAGGACAATCAGCAGCGGGCCACCAATCAGCGCGAACAGCGTGCCGGCGGCGAGATAGAAAATGAGCGCATAGATTCCGGGCACGAGGATATGCGGCAAAGGCGCCTCGGAGGGCACGGCCAACTGCGTTGCCTTAAGCCCCAGGACCAGCGCCGCGACGGCCAGAAACTGGGCCAGCATGACCGAAATGAAGCCCGACAGGGTCGGCACGCCGACGCTGAACGAGGCGATGATGACGACCAGAAAGGCAAAGATCGCAAAGAGCACGAGCGCAGAAATGAGGCCCGGCATGGTGAGGCTGAAATGATGCGCCCAGCCGGCCTGGCCCCGGACAATCTTGACCCAGCCCAGAATGGCCTCGTTGAGAACGGACCAGCTTTTCATCGGGATGCCCCGGCAAAGAAGGCGCGCATGAAGCTAGCATAGATGGCGGTGAGGCCGGTGACGTCCGAGAGGGCGACGTGTTCGTCGGATTTGTGCATGGACGTGCCAACAAGGCCGCATTCGACCACGGGCCCATATTGGGCGATGAAGCGGGCATCGGAGGTGCCTCCGCCCGTGGAATATTCCGGCGCCTTTCCGGTGTGCTCGGCAATGATTGAAGAGAGGATTTCGATGTCGGGGCCGATGGGCGAGAGAAAGGATCGCGAGGGGGTGCCGGAGATGGTGAAGTCGATAGTGGTGCCATTGGCGGGCACCGTGGCCAGCCGCGCCCTGACCCAGGCATCGAGCGTTTCGGGGGTCCAGCGGTCATTGTAGCGGATGTTGAAGCGCAGGCTGCCGCTGGGGGGTATGATGTTTGAAACCGGGTTGCCCACATCAATCGTGGTCAATTCGAGATTGCTGGCCGGGAAATGTTCGGTGCCACCATCGAGGCGCTCGGAGGTGAGCGCATTGGCGATGGCGGTGAGGACCGGCAGGGGATTGTTGGCCCGTTCCGGATAGGCGACATGGCCCTGCGTGCCGGTGACGGTGACCTTGCCGGAGAAGGAACCGCGACGACCGATCTTGATGCTGTCGCCCAGGGTCCCGGCGGAGCTGGGTTCGCCAACAATGGCGAAATCGAAGGTGCGATTGTTGGCTTCCATCCAGCGCATCAGCTTTTCGGTGCCATTGATGGCGTCGGCTTCCTCATCATTGGTGATGGCGAGCTGGATGGTGCCCGCCTCGGGGGGGATGGCGTCGCAGGCGGCGATGAAGGCGGCAATGCCGGACTTCATATCGGTGGCGCCACGGCCATAGAGGCGGCCTTGGCTAATGCGGGGGGTGAAGGGGTCGCTGGTCCAGGTGGCTGTATCGCCGGGCGGCACGACATCGGTGTGGCCGGCAAAGAGCAGGCGGCGACCGTCCTGCCCGCGCGTGGCAAAGAGATTGTCGACCGGATAGGAGCCATCGCCCTCGAAACGGAGGCGCGTGACGGCGAAGCCGAGATCGGTCAGCTCGGCCTCGAGCAGGGCCAGTGCACCGGCATCCTCGGGGGTGACCGAAGGGCAGGCGACGAGGCGGGTGAGGAGATCGAGCGGATCAGTCATGGGCCAATGCCTTGTCAGTCCCGCAGCAGGTCGTTGATGCCGGTCTTGGAGCGGGTCTGGGCGTCGACGGTCTTGACGATGACGGCGCAGTAGAGGCTGGGGCCAGGCGTGCCATCGGGGAAGGGTTTTCCGGGCAAGCTGCCGGAGACGACGACGGAATAGGGCGGCACCTTGCCCATGTGGATTTCGCCGGTGGCGCGATTGACGATCTTGGTGGAGGCGCCAATGAAGACGCCCATGGAGATGACCGAGCCTTCGCCCACGACGACGCCTTCGACCACTTCGGAGCGGGCACCGATGAAGCAATTGTCTTCGATGATGGTGGGGCCGGCCTGAAGCGGCTCGAGCACGCCGCCAATGCCGACGCCGCCGGAAAGGTGCACATTCTTGCCGATCTGGGCGCAGGAGCCGACGGTGACCCAGGTGTCGACCATGGTGCCTTCATCGACATAGGCGCCCAGATTGACGAAGCTGGGCATGAGAATGGCGCCCTTGCCGATATGGACCGAGCGGCGCACCACGGCGCCGGGCACGGCGCGGAAGCCGGCTTCGCGCCAGCGATTTTCGCTCCAGCCCTCGAACTTGGTCGGCACCTTGTCCCACCAGGTGGAGCCGTTCGGCGCGCCGGGTATCGGGCCCATGTCGTTCAGGCGGAAGGAGAGCAGCACGGCGCGCTTCAGCCATTGATTGACCTGCCACTCGCCATCGATTTTTTCGGCCACGCGGGCCTTGCCGGCATCGAGCAGGTTCAGCGCCTCATTGACCGCGTCGCGCACTTCACCCTGCGTTCCGAAATTGATCTCGGCGCGGTTTTCGAAGGCGGTGTCGATGATCTGGGCAAGCTGGGCGTGCGACATGTCGGCTCCTTGATGATGTCGCGCGGACCATAGCCGGGGCGGCACAGGTGTCAACGGGCATGGGAATGCGCCGGACGACGCTGGCGTCTCCGGTTTTGCTCTAGTTGATGGTGCCCCGAGACGGATTCCGTCTCAAAGTATTAAAATAACGAGACGAAAACCGTCTCGGGACGCCGGGAATGCTTGCAGGGGGTTTACTAGGGGGACATTACTGCCGCGAACCCATCCCCGGACACAGCCTCCGTTAACGATGACGAGGCCTCCCGACTGTCACCGGGCAGTTGATCGTTGCAACTCCATCTCTTCCCGGTTGATGGGAGGAGAATAATGCGACTGGAAGGACCGGGGATTACTTTTTGTCGGCGAAAGCGGAAACGGTCGCTTTCGCCCTCACTGCAATCATTCAGCCTGCTCGAAATGCGGAGGGGCGAACATAGGCGGCTTGAGTCTGGGCTACGTCAGTGCCTGTCGGGTCAGGTCGACATGGGCGGCAAAGACATCGGGGTGATCGATTGCCCGGCAGCCCAGGATGACTACTGACGAATGAGGCTCCAAATGGCTGGTCCATGAACTACCGAGCCCACCAGCCCAGCCGATCTCGCCTTGCAGGTCTGCGGTGACCTGGCGGCCCGCATCAACCGAAACACCATAGCCCCATCCTCGGCCATCGAGAAATGGCGCCCCCGCTTGCCGTTGGTCTTCTGTCAGATGATCCGACAGCATCCAGCGCAGCGGCTCTGGTCCTATCAGGCGGCCATTGGGGCCTTGGCCATCTCTGGCCAACATATGAGCGAAGGCGAGATAATCGGCAGCAGTCGACACCATGCTCACCTCGAACTGCTGCTTGCGCAACCACGCGCTAGAGCCGGGTTCGTCCGTCTGCACCATGTCGGCGCTATAGGCTGAAGTCAGGCGATCACGCTTTTCTTCGGGCACCAGGAAGCCCGTATCGACCATGCCAAGAGGTGTGGTTATCCGCTCGGCAATCTGCTCGGACAAGGACCTCCCGGCAATGCGGGACACAAAAATGCCCTGAACGAGGGTAGCGACGTTGTAGAACCAGTTGCTTCCTGGCTGGGCCAATAGTGGCAAGGCACCAATGTGGCGAATCCATTCGTCGGCGCTCATCGGATTTGCCGGATCGTCGGGCCCAAAGCCGGGTAGTCCCAGCCTGGCTATTTCGCGCTGGATGGGTGTTCCGCCCGGTGGCATGGCCAGGATCCCTGCGCCAAAACGGGAGCTGAGCAGGTGTTCTACGGTGATCGGCCTCTCGGCGGACACCGTTTCGTCAAGCGGAGCGTCGATCCGCTTGAGCACGCGGGGATGAGCAAGTTCCGGCAGCCATTTTTCGACGGGATCATGCAAGGCAACGAGACCGTCCTCGATGAGCTGCAACAGCGCCAATGCAACAAGTGGTTTGCTCATCGAAGAAATTCGAAACAGTGCATCCGTCGGCACCGGCCGCTGGCGCTCGCTCTCCATGTATCCTGCCGAGAACAGGCTGATCTTGTCCCCCCGCATTAACCCGACGACGGCGCCGGGCTGGAGGGGGCCTTCGATGAGGCGTTCGAGCTGCGTTTGAATGTCACGGTCATTGAGCACTAAAAAACTCCCTGCGAAATATCCATGCCGATGTCATTGGCTTGACGAATGGGCGGGAGAATTTTCGACACACTACCTCGGGAGAGGATTAGAAACCCTGTCCGGTATGGCCGGACCGGGCGGCCAAGCTTCGCCACCGGACCCACACGAGGCAATGTAGGAGCCGATGCCAGGCAGAGCAGATTGGGCGTTGATATCAGGCAGCGCTTGTCAGCGGGCCTACTTCGATGTCTTGCTCATGGCGGCGGGCCTGGGCGAGGTCGTAGGCGGTTTGCATTCGCAGCAGAGTGTCGGCCTTGATACCGAAGGCCTTTTCGAAGCGAATGGCCATGTCGGGAGAGAGGCTGGCGCTGCCGTTGAGAAGGGCGCTGAGGGCCTGACGCGACACACCGAAATGATCAGCCAGTGCGGTGACGCTCATGCCAGTGGGCGCGACGATTTCGGTTTTGAGGAAGTCACCGACATGCACGGTGAGGGACGGATGCATTTTAAGAGCCATGATAGTCCTCGACTGGACGATTTGACTGAGGTGCTTTTTCTATAGGCCATAGGCCGAATATCGAGAATGAGGCAAGACGTGTTGAGCGCTGAAGCAGTGCATGACCAATTGGTGGATGCGATCATGCCGCTGCGGCAGCGCCATGGGCTTGTCGTGGTTGGTATCAATGGCATGGCGGGAAGTGGCAAAACCACGCTGGCCGGGGCGCTTGTGGCGCGACTGAGGCACGAAGGCGTTGAGGTCTGTCCGGTCAGCGTTGATGATTTTCACAATTCGAGAGCGTACAGATACCGGCGCGGTCCCCTGTCCCCGGAGGGCTATTATCGGGACTCGATAAACTTCGACGCGTTTCGCGATGGTGTTTTGCGGTCGGCGTTTGAAGCGTTGCACTTTCCCGTGTCATGCCAAACCAAGCACTGGGATCTGGAGCGCGATATGGCGGACCAGCGCAACGAGGAACTGGCCGAGGGGAGCGTGGTGCTGGCCGAGGGTATCTTTCTGTTTCGACCGGAATTGGCGCAATACATGCACCTGCGGATCTATGTCCATGCCGATGAAGCGGTGATCATTCAACGGGTGCGCAGCCGCGACCTGGCATTGTTCGGCTCAGCCGAGGCTACCGAAGCGCGCTATCGCCACAAATATCTGCCCGGTGAACGTCTTTACCACGCCGAGGTGGCGCCGGCCGATGTGGCGCATTTCCACCTCGACAACAATGACGTTGGGAAACCGGTGCTCACCCGGCTGCTGCGATGACGGCGTAAAGCTCAGTTCGCCTTGGGGTAAACGCCCAGAATGTGGAAATGGTCGGTGAAGAAGCCGAGTTCTTCGAAGGCGTGCTGGACGCTGACGTCGTCGGGGTGGCCTTCGATATCGGCGTAGAACTAGGTGGCGGTGAAGGCGCCGCCGACCATGTAGCTTTCGAGCTTGGTCATATTGACGCCATTGGTGGCGAAACCGCCCATGGCCTTATAGAGCGCTGCCGGAACGTTGCGGACGCGGAAGACGAAGGTGGTTTTGACCGTGCCCTGGTTGGGCGCACGCTGTTCGGTGGGCGAGAGAACGAGGAAGCGGGTGGTGTTGTGGTCGGCATCCTCGATATTTTCGGCCAACACATTGAGGCCGTAAATTTCGCCGGCAAAGCGCGAGGCGATGGCGGCGACGGATTTGTCGGCCTTTTGCGCGATCTCGCGGGCCGAACCGGCGGTATCGACGGCATTGATGGTGCGGAGGCCCCGGCTGGCGATGAATTTGCGGCACTGGCCGAGGGCCACCGAGAGCGACTGGACCGCCTTGATATCGTCCAGCGTGGCGCCGGGAACGCCGAGCAGGGTCATTTCGACGCGCAGATAGGTTTCGCCAATGATGTGCAGACCGCTTTCGGGAAGCAGATGATGGATATCGGTGATGCGGCCATAGAGCGAATTTTCGACCGGGACGACGGCGAAATCGGCCTTGCCCGACTGCACGGCATTGAGCGTCTCCTCGAAGGTGACGCAGCCGACATAATCCTGACCCGGAAACACATTGGCCGAGGCAGCATGGCTGAACGCGCCGGGCTCGCCCTGGAAGGCGATTCGTTTCTTGGTCATGGGATTGGTCCATCTGAGGAAAAGGCTGCCGGGTTTTGGCGCGGGCCAGAACAAGAGTCAACGTAAAGGCTTTGGTGGGGCGGCCCATAAAACCGAGCCAATGAGGCGATTTTCCACTACGCGGTTGGCGCCGCGGCGGTTTGACCAGTTGCACCATAATAGGCTTGATACTATGGTCCGCGCGCGTCGCACCGGCCAGTTGAGGCCGATTTCTCCTCGAGAAGTCGAAAGTTGGGTTCGGTTCGTAATTTCGTCCACGGGGATGGACCGGCAGAGAGATCAAATGGATTCGTTCGAGCTAAACAAGATCATGGGCGCTGTTCTGGGCACCCTGCTGTTCGTGATGGGTGTCGGCTTCCTGGCCGAGGCCATCTACCATCCGATTGAGAATAATGGCCCAGGCTATGCCCTGCCGGAGCCGGAAGTTGCGGAAGCGGGTGCGCCTGTCGAGGCTGCGCCGGAAGTTCCGCTGGGCGTGCTGCTGGCCAGCGCCAGCGTCGACCGTGGCACGGCTGCGGCGCGCAAGTGCCAGTCCTGCCACACCTTTGGCGAGGGCGAGCCCAACAAGCAGGGCCCGAACCTCTATCACATCGTTGGCGCCTCGAAGGCTCATATGGACGGCTTTGCCTATTCGGACATTCTGCTGCAGCAGAAGGCCGAGGGCCAGGTCTGGTCTTATGAGAACCTCAATGCGTTCCTGACCAATCCGCGTGAATATGCGCCCGGCACCAAGATGAACTTTGCCGGCGTCCGTTCGCCCGAAGAGCGCGCCGACATCCTGGCCTATCTGCAGACGCTGTCGCCGACGCCGGAGCCCTTCCCGGCTGCCGAAGCGACGCCGGATGGCACTGTGCCGGCTGAAGTAACCGCCCCCGTCGATGGCGCTGCTGAGCCTGTTGCGCCAGCCGCCCCTGCAACGGCTGTCGAAACGCCGACGACCACGCAGAGCGAGACACCGGTTGAGGGCACGCCCGCCGCTGGCGGCACGACGTCGACGCCGACCGCCGGTGCAGCGCCTGCCACTGGCGAAAACGCCCCGGCAGCACCGGCCCAATAAGCCGAATGCATTCTTGAGCACTGAATTTTCAGGCCGCGCCAAAAGCGCGGCCTTTTTATTGGAGAATGACTATGCTGCTGCTCCACCTTTCCGATGTCGATGAAGCCAGCTGGGCACGGGCCTTTTCGGCGGCGCTGGGCGACTATCCCGTGGTGCGGCTGGGCGATGATTTTGATCCAGCGGATGTGCGCTATATCTTTGTATGGAAGCCCAGGGCGGATGCCTTTGAGGGGCTGAGCGGGCTCAAGGCGGTGTTGTCGCTCGGCGCGGGGGTGGATGCGCTGCTCAAGCACCCCAACCTGCCCGATGCGCCCATTGTGCGCTTTGTCGATGAGGACCTCAGCCAGCGCATGAGCGATTATGTTGTGGCCCATGTCACCATGCATCATCGGCAGTTCACGCGCTTTGCTGCCGACCAGAAGGCGCGACGCTGGAGCCAGTTCTATCCGCCAGCGGCGAGCGAGACGACGGTCGGGATCATGGGCATGGGCGTGCTCGGGCAGGACGCAGTGCGCCGCCTATTGCCGCTGGGATTTGCGCTCAGAAGCTGGAGCCGGACGCCCAAGGCAATCGCGGGCGTGGAGGGATTTTCCGGTGCGGCAGAGTTCGACGCGTTTCTCGCTGGCACCGATATTCTGGTCAACCTGCTGCCGCTGACGCCGGAGACGACGGGCATTCTCAATTATGAGACCTTTGGCAAGCTGCGCGGTGACCGGCTCGCGGGCGGGCCGGTGGTGGTCAATGCGGCGCGGGGCGGGCATCAGCGCGAGGCTGATATTGTCCGGGCACTGGGCGACGGAACGCTGGGGGCGGCGAGCCTTGATGTGTTCGAGGTGGAGCCATTGCCGCAGGACAGCCCGCTCTGGGCCATCGAGAACTGCTATATCACCCCCCATATCGCCGCGATTTCCAACGAGGCGAGCGGGGTGGCCTATTTCTCGCGCATCCTGCGTGAGCACGAGGCGGGCAAGGCTCTGATCAATGTCGTGGACCGCGACCGGGGCTACTAGCGTTATCCGTAGCGCTGTTTGATGAGGGCGTGGACGGCGCGGATGCCTTGATCGGTGGCGCCGACGGGGCGGCCCGGGCGCGTTTCGGGCGCCCAGCCGAAAATGTCGAGATGGACCCAGGCTTTTGCCTTTGACACGAAGCGGCGCAGGAACAGCGCGGCGGTGACTGAGCCGGCATAGCCGCCGGAGCCGGCATTGTTGATGTCGGCAATGCGGGTGCTGAGCAGGCTTTCATAGGGCGACCAGAGCGGCATAGGCCAGAGCGGGTCTTCTACGCCGAGGCCCAACGTGGCCAAATCACGCGCCAGAGAATCGTCGGTCGAATAAATCGGCGGCAGATCGGGACCGAGCGCGACGCGGGCGGCGCCGGTGAGGGTCGCCATATCGATCAGCAGGTCGGGCGCTTCTTCATCGGCCAGCGCCAGGGCATCGGCCAGGATCAGGCGGCCTTCGGCGTCGGTATTGCCGATTTCGATGCGGAGGCCAGAGCGGGCCACGAGCACGTCGCCGGGGCGGAAGGCATTGCCGGCGATGGCATTTTCGACCACCGGCAGCAGGACGCGCAGGCGGACGGGGAGATTGGCGGAAACAATCGTGTGGGCGAGGCCAAGGATATTGGCGGCGCCGCCCATATCCTTCTTCATCAGCAACATTCCGGCGGCGCTTTTGATGTCGAGGCCGCCGGTATCGAAGGTGACGCCCTTGCCCACCAGCGTGACGCGCGGATGGCTGGCATCGCCCCAGCAGAGATCGAGCAGGCGCGGCGCTTCGGCGCTGGCGCGGCCCACGGCGTGGATGAGCGGGAAGCCGGCCTCAAGAGCCTCGCCGGAAATGACATTGATCGTCATGCCGCGGGCCGCCGCGAAGTCGCGTACAAAGGCCTCGAGGCCTTCGGGGCCAAGATCATTGGGCGGCATATTGATGAGGTCGCGCGCAATGGTGGCGGCGAGCACCTGCCGCTCAACCTCACCGGCATTGGCCTGGCCCAGATCGGCCAGCACGGGACCGGGGCGGGCGTCGCGGTATTTTTCGAAGCGGTAGGCGCCGAGGCGGAAGGCAATGGCAGAGAGAGTTGGATCGCCAAGATCGCCTTCGAGCCGATAATTGCCCTCCGGCAGGGATGCACTGGCGAGCCCGGCGACAAAGGGCGAGCGGCCCGAGGCGGCGCCTGTGCCAAACAGCCAGGATTCAATAGCACCACCCTGCCCCGCCAGAGCCAGCAGGCGACCGCGCTGGCCGGTAAAGCCGTGCTGCTCGGCCCAGACCTGTTGGGCCGGAGAGAGGCCTAGCGCCGTCAGGCCGCCTTCGGGAACAAAGATAACAGGGGTGGTGGGTGAGGTGGCCAAGGCGGGCGCTCCGGGAGAATTTTGTGCTTCAGTTTTAGCGGCGCGGGACAGTGGCGGCAATGGTGGAGGAACCGGCTTTAACTGGGTGTTAGGGTTAATAATTTATGTTGCGAGACATAGGCCCATTGCCCGCGTTTGGAGTTCGCTGTGCCATTTGCCCCCTTGAAAGCCAGGTCTATTCGCACCCTGCTGCTGGTCAGTGTGGCGGCGCTGGCCCTTTCCGCCTGCGCCTCCAATCGGGGCCAGTTGGGCTCAACGGATTATTCCAGCCGGCCCGTGGCCGAGAACCAGATGGCGCTGGGCGAGCTGACGGCGCGCTATAAATCCAATCCGCGCGACCGGAACATCGTCATTCACTATGCCGCCTCACTGCGCGCTGCCGGACAGCCCAAACAGGCCGCCGCCGCGCTGGAACAGGCCATGGCCTATCATCCGCGCGATGTCGAAATTTCGGTGGCCTATGCCAAGGCGCTGACAGCCGACGGGCGCTTTGAACAATCGCTGGGCGTGCTGGACCGGGTGATCCGGCCCGACGCGCCGGACTGGAATGCTTTGCTGGTCAAGGGCGCGACGCTCGACCAGATGGGACGCAATGAGGAAGCCCGCGCGCTTTATGCGCAGGCCAGTATCATGGCGCCGGGGGAAGCCTCCATCGAGGGCAATATCGGCCTCTCCTATGCTATGAGCAATGACCTGAACGCCGCCGAAAAGCATCTGCGCCGGGCCGTGCAAATGCGCGGCGCCAATAGCCAGACGCGACAGAACCTGGCGCTGGTTGTCGGTCTGCAGGGGCGCTTTGAAGAATGCCGCGCCCTTTACGCTGCCGAATTGCCGCCCGACCAGGTCGAGTCGAACATGGCCTATGTTAGGGCCCTGCTGACCCAGCAGAACCGCTGGGATGTGATTGAGCGGGGCTGAGCAGGTCCGGCTATCCTGCCGGCTTCAGCGGGATAGGTCGCGGACCGGGCGCACGTGATTTTCGAAGGGCACGTGCCGCCGCTGAAACGTCGTCGTGTCATCGACCTGCGGTGTGCTGATCCGATCCATGCGGAAGTGGCGAAAGTCGCCGCGCTGCGGGTCCCAGGCGACAAGATACCAAAGCGGTGGCAGGATCAGCAAGGCGTGAGGTTCGACCCTTCGGCTGGTGATGGCGCCTTTCGCATCGCGGTATTGAAAGCCGAGATAGTGCCGCTGGAGAAACGCTGCCTCGAAGGCCGGAAGCAGTGCCGGATCCATCGTCGACAAATCCGAAATATTCACCAGCGGTGAAAGCTGCCCGACATAGAGGCAATCGAGCATCCGGCGCAGGTCGCGCACCTTGTCGGGCGGGAGGGATTTCTCGATCTTGGCCAGGCCTGCATCGGCGAGGCCGGCAAAGGGCAGGTTCCCGGCGGCGCGCATCGAGGCCACGCTGATGAGCAGGGCGAAGACCTCGGCCACCGAAAGCCGCGCCGTGGCCTGAACCGATGGCGGATCAAGCTGTAAACCGCCGCCGCGGCCCGGTTCGGAATGGATGACAAAGCCCTGATCACGCAGGGCGCCGATATCGCGCAGCACGGTGCGCCGCGACGCACCGACCTCTAAAGCCAGACTGTCGATTGTCGATGTGCCATTGCGGCGAAGGCTGCGGACGATGGCGTCATGTCGAAGGCGATTGGTCATGCCAGAGGCTCGCGCCTTTCAGTGTCAGCTTTTGGCACCATTGATTTCTATTCGAACCCGGCCAGCGTCGCCGCACCGCAGAGACGGACGCGAAAGCTGACTGATCGCCGAGAACCATAGAAGGATATGCCGTGTCGACCCAAACCGATTTTCCCCAGCCAAAGCTTGTTCCCGTCAATGGCGTTGAACTGGAAGTCTTTGAAGCGGGACGCGAGAATGCAGGAAAGCCGATCGTGCTTTGTCACGGCTGGCCCGAGCACGCCTATTCCTGGCGCCACCAAATCCCCGCGCTTGTCGCTGCGGGCTACCATGTCATCGTCCCCAATCAGCGGGGTTATGGCCACTCGTCCCGTCCGGACGAGGTCACGGCATATGACATTGAGCATCTGGCGGGCGATCTCGTCGCGCTGCTGGATCACTATGGCTATGAGGACGCGATCTTTGTCGGTCATGACTGGGGCGCGTCGGTGGTGTGGGGACTGGCCATGCTGCATCCCCGCCGGGTCAACAGGGTAATCAATCTGAGCCTGCCCTATCAGGAGCGGGGCGAGATGCCGTGGATCGCGCTCCTGGAGATGATCCTGGGCCCCGACTATTACTTCGTGCACTTCAACCGGCAGCCGGGGGTGGCGGACGCGGTGCTTGACGCGAACAAGGCGCGCTTTTTGCGCAATCTCTATCGGAAGAACGTGCCGCCTCAGGCGCCTGAGCCGGGCATGGCGATGATCAATCTCGCCCTGGCGGAGGAGCCGCTCGGGGAACCGGTGATGAGCGACAGCGATCTGGCGATCTACATCGCGGGTTTTGAAAAGTCGGGGTTTACCGGCGGCATCAACTGGTATCGGAACCTTGACCGCAACTGGCACCGGCTGGGGCAGGTGGACCCGATCATCCACCAGCCGACGCTGATGATCTATGGTGAGCGCGATGTGATCCCGAAATCAGAGACGTTGGCGGACTTCGTGCCCAATGTGGACGTGGTCAGCCTCGACTGTGGCCACTGGATACAGGAAGAAATGCCGGAGGAAACCAACCGGGTGATCCTGGACTGGCTGGCAAGGCAGAGCGCGGCCTGATCGCGAGGTGCTTAAGGTCGCCCCGCCCGTTGCGCGGGTGGGGTGCCCTTCACCCACCCATTGTCGCGCCGACGGAGCTGGAGAAGACCTTGATCATGGCAGGCGAGAGGATGACGATGAAGAGCACCGGCAGGAAGAACAGGATGAGCGGCACGGTCAGCTTGGGTGGCAGGGCGGCGGCTTTCTTTTCGGCTTCCATCATGCGGCTTTCGCGGCCTTCTTCGGCCATGACGCGCAGGGCCTGACCCACCGAGGTGCCGTAGCGGTCGGCCTGGATGAGGGCGGTCATCACCGCGCGAACACCATCAAGGCCGGTGCGGCGGCCGAGATTTTCATAGGCGCGGGTGCGGTCTTCGAGGAAGCTCAACTCGGCTGTGGTGAGGGTCAGCTCTTCGGCCAGTTCCGGGCTCTGGCCGCCGATTTCCTTGGCGACGCGCTTGAAGGCGTGTTCCATGGACATGCCGGCTTCCACGCAGAGCAGCATCAGATCGAGGCAATCGGGCCAGGCGCGGCGAATGGAGAACTGGCGCTTCTGCGTGGCGTTTTTGAGGAGGATGATGGGCACATAGGCGCCCAAGAGGCCCGCTCCGATGGCATAGACCAGATTGAGATAGGCCGGGCGATCACCCGGCGCCAGCACCAGCAAATAGAGCGCGCCAAAGGCGAAGATGGCGATGGGGATCGCGAAACGCTGGAAGAGGAAATTGGTCAGGTGCCCCTGCCCGCGGAAGCCGCCCATGGCGAGCTTGTCGACGGTGGTATCATCCTGAAACGCCTTTTTGAGGTCGAGCCGTTCGACGGCGTTCTTCATATAGGACTTGGTTTCGGCGCCGCGCCGGATTGAGCCGCGCGCATCGGTGGCGGGACCGCCGCGCAGACGCGCCATTTCCTCGGCCCGCATCTTGTCGCGCTCAAGGGCAACGCGCTTGATGCGCTGGCGGGTTTCCTGCTTGACCACGAGGGTGGATCCGAAGGTGAAAACAACGGCGCCAACCGAAATGGCGGCGAGCACGGCGATGAGGAAATCGCGCTGGGTCAGCAGTTCTACAATGTTCATTCAGAATGCCTCCCTGCTAGTAGTCAAACTTGACCATGCGGCTCATGACGAAAATGCCGGTGGCGAGCATGAGAATGCCGATGCCGAAGCACACCTGGCCGGTGGGTGTGGTGAACAGCGGCAGCAGATAGCTGGGCGACACGATAGAGACGAGAACGGCCACGACGATGGGCAGGGAGCCAATGATGCCGGCGGAGGCCTTGGCCTCGGCGGACATGGCCTTGATCTTCTGCTTCATTTTCTTGCGGTTGCGCAGCACCTTGGCGAGGTTGCCCAGCGCCTCGCTGAGATTGCCACCGGCCTGCTGCTGCACGGAAATGACCACGACGAAGAAATTGACTTCGGGCAGCGGGACGCGATCGAGCAGGACCTGGACGGCCTCGGTCATCGACATGCCAAAAGCCTGCTGATCGAGCACGCGGGCAAACTCGGAGCGCACCGGCTCCTTGGTGTCCTTAGCGACGACGCGCATGGAATCATTGAGCGGCAGGCCGGTCTTGACGCCGCGCACAATGGCTTCGACGGCATTGGGCAATTCGTCGAGGAACTTGTCCTGATATTTGGCGCGCTTGCGCGTCATATAGAGGCGCGGCAGCAGATAGGCGCCGGCAACAGCAAAAATGGCGGCAAAATAAAACGGCACCTGCGTGATGACGAGCACCACAAAGAGCACGGCGCCCAGAATGGCGCTGTTGCGGATATAGGCCGCGGGCGTGATGGTCGAGCCGGCCTGGAACAGCAGATCGGGCAGACGCACGCGCTTTTTGGCGTTGAGCTCGTCGGTCTGGGTCTTGAGAACCTGCTGCACCGATTTGCGGCGCTGATCGCGGATGCGGCTGTCGTCAGCGGCGCGGCGATTGACGCCGATGTCGCCCTGAAACGCCTTGCGGCGCTGGGTCGCGCGATTATTGCCCAGCGCAGAGGGCACAAGCGCAAAGCCTGCCGCGCCAACGGTGATGACAGCCAGAACGATGAGCAGGATTGTGGTCATGCCCGGCCCATCAGCTCATGCTGCTCGGTATTGGACTTTTCGAGCGCTTCGACCAGATTGGCTTCTTCGTTGAAATAGCGGGCGCGCTCGGCGAACTGGGGCTTGGTGATGCCCGTCGAGTGGTGCTTGCCGATCAGCATTCCATTGCTGTCTTCGCCCAGGATGTCATAGACGAAAATATCCTGGGTCACGATGACATCGCCTTCCATGCCGAGGATTTCGGTGATGTGGGTGATGCGGCGCGAGCCGTCGCGCAGGCGGGCCGCCTGGACGATGACGTCGATGGACGAGACGATCATTTCGCGGATGGTGCGGCTCGGGAGGGCATAGCCGCCCATGGTGATCATGGATTCAAGACGGGACAGGGCTTCGCGCGGCGAGTTGGCGTGGAGCGTACCCATGGAGCCGTCGTGGCCGGTATTCATGGCCTGGAGCAGGTCGAAGCTTTCAGGCCCACGGACTTCGCCGACGATGATGCGTTCGGGGCGCATACGGAGGCAATTCTTGATGAGATCGCGCATCGAGATCTCGCCCTCGCCTTCGAGATTGGGCGGGCGGGTTTCGAGACGCACCACATGGGGCTGCTGGAGCTGAAGTTCGGCCGAGTCTTCGCAGGTGATGACGCGCTCATCTTTTTCGATGAAGGCGGTGAGGCAGTTGAGCAGGGTCGTCTTGCCCGAACCCGTACCGCCCGAGATCAGCACATTGGCGCGGACGCGGCCAAGAATGCGCAGCACCTCGGCGCCTTCGGGCGAGATGGAATTGTATTTGACCAGCTGCTGAAGGGTCAGCTTGTCCTTCTTGAACTTACGGATGGTGAGGGCGGCACCATCGATGGCCAGCGGCGGGGCGATGACGTTGACGCGGGAGCCATCGGGGAGGCGGGCGTCGCATATGGGCGAGCCTTCATCGACGCGGCGGCCAACCTGGCTGACGATACGCTGGCAGACATTCATCAGATGCGCATCATCGCGGAAGCGCACATTGGTGAGGCGCACCTTGCCGGCGACTTCGATATAGCACTTCTGCGACCCGTTCACCATGATGTCGGAGATGTCGTCGCGGGCCAGCAGCGGCTCGAGCGGCCCATAGCCCAGCACGTCGTTACAGATATCCTCGAGCAGGTCTTCCTGCTCGGAAATCGACATGATGATGGATTTGAGCGCGATGATTTCGGCGACGATGTCGCGGATTTCCTCGCGGGCCGCCTGGCTTTCCATGGTGGCCAGCTGGCTGAGATCGATGGAGTCGATCAGCGCGTTGAAGATGGCCGACTTGGTCTGGAAATATTCCTTGTCGCGCTGTGAATCCACCGGCGCGCGGACATCGAGCACCTCGTCGGTGGTTCTCATGCGGGCGCCGACACCATCGGAGTCGCTGGAGCGGCGCAGCTGCGACGCGGGGGCCGAGGGCTCGGACCTGGAGGGGCTCAGCACTGGACGCGGCGCTTCACCGACGCCGGGCGTATTGCCTCCGAAAGTGGTGCGCTTACCAAACATTACATAAGTATCCCTGGTGCGTTCGTACGGCCACTGGCCGTTTACGCCCGCTTCTTGAGAAATGAGGGGAGCTTGAGAAGGCTGGCAGATTTGCCACCGCCATGGGCAGCATTGCGGCCCGTGACGTGCATTCCGATGCTCCGATAAATTTCGTTGACCTTGTTGTTGGACGACACCTCGGCGATCATCTGGCCGTTATTGGCCGCCGTGCCGAAGAGGCCCGCATCAAAGCCGATCTGGCCGATGAGGCCGCATTCAACAGAGCTGGAGAACTCGCCGGCGCTGATTTCTGGCCGGCGCGGGACGCCGATTTTGTTGAGCACGAGGCTCGGGGCGTTTTCCGTCTGGCGCATGGCCTTGATGGTGTCGCAGAGGTTTTTCGCATTGCGCAGATTGGCCAGGTCCGGCTCGGCCACGATCACCACTTCGTCGATGGCAGCCAGGGTATAGCGCGTCCAGGCATTCCAGACATGGGGGATGTCGAGCACGATGACGGGCACGGATTTCTGGCAAATCTCTACGATCTGCTCGAAGTCGCGCTCTTCGAAATCCCAGGTTCGATCCAGCGTGGCCGGAGCGGTCAGGAGATTGATGTGATTGGCCGCCTTGCTCATCAGACGATCCAGCATGGTCTGATCGACCTTCTGGTTGGCCAGAATGGCATCGGCCAGGCCGTGAGGCGGGTCCTGATTGAAATTGAGGCCTGCGGTGCCAAAGGCCATATCCATATCGAGGATCAGACAATCCTGCCGCAGGGAGGTGGCGATGGCCCAGGCGACATTGTGGGCAATGGTGGACGAGCCGGCGCCGCCCTTGGCGGAAATAAAGCCAATGGTGCGGCCGATGGGGGCAGCGCCTTCGGTGGCGAAAAGCTCGGTGATGGCGGTGACGATGGCCTGCGCGGTGGAAGGCAGGACGATATATTCGGAAATGCCCGAGCGGATGAGCTCGCGATAGAGCAGCACGTCGTTGACATGGCCCAGCACGACCACGCGCGTGGTCGCGTCGCAGACTTCAGCCAGGCGCGCCAGAGACCCCAGAATTTCGTCGGGCGGCAGCGTGGTTTCCACGATGATCAGATTGGGCGTCGGATTGGTCTTATAGGCTTCGACCGCGCCGTCGATACCGCCGTTATGGGTGGTCAGCGCAGCCTTGGACATCCGCCGGTCATGCATGACGCCTTCGACCAATTGGGCTGTCTGGGAATGTTCGCAGAACGCCTGAATGGTGATGCGCGGGACCAGCCGTGCGCCGGAGGCGATCTCGGCGGCAACTTCCTCGACTTTTTCGGGCTGCTCGGGGGTGAGAAAACTCATGACATAACTCCTTGCGGGCGCCGCCGACTAGTCGAGCACAAAGCCGACGGAACCGCTGAAGCCACCACGCATTTCGCGGTCGCCAACGCCGTAATTCTTTTCAAGACGGCCCAGGAAAATCGCCTCCGGATCGCCGGAAATGTCGCTGTAGTCCGTGGGCACAGCGATGGAATTGACCGGGCTGGGGCTGACGAGATAGGGCGTGACCAGCACAACCAGTTCGGTCTGCAGGTTCTTGTAATCATTGGAGCGGAACAGCGCGCCCAGGATCGGGATATTGCCCAGACCCGGCACCTGGTTGATGGCGCGGCTCGACTCCTCGCTCAGCAGACCGCCGATGGCCAGGGTCGTGCCCGGCTGCAATTCGACAGTGGTTTTGACATCGCGACGGGACAGATTGACCGACGATCCGCTCTGGAGCGCCGACACACCGGTTTCCACCGCCAGGCCAACGGCGCCATTGGACTTCACCGTGGGGGTGAATTTCAGCTCGACGCCATATTGCTTGAACGTGGTGACGCGATTGCCATCGTTGTCGATTGTGACAACAGGAAATTCGCCGCCAACAAGAAACTCGGCATCTTCACCCGAAATTGCCGTCAATGTCGGCTGAGCAAGCAGGCGCAGGGCATTGCGGGTTTCGAGAGCCTTGAGTGACGCCTGAATGTTCACGTCGGCACCAGGAAAATTCGCTGCAATAGTATTGGCGCCTGGTGAGCCCACACTGGCGGCAGGCTGCATAGCATTGAAGCCCAGATTAACCGAGCCCAGCGTTGCCGTGCCACTCAGATTGATACCGAGCTGGCGGGCCACGTCGCGGCGGATTTCGGAGACGGTGACCTGCAGCATGACCTGCTGGGAACCGGCCACATCGATAATGCTGGCGACATTTTCCGGGCTGCCGGCGAACTGGATGGCGACCTGAAGGGCCCGCTCGCGGTCTTCGCCCGACTGCACATTGCCGGTGAGAACGACGCGATTGGTGGTGCCGCCCAGCGTGACGGATTCAACCTTGATATTGGAGCCAGGAATGACCCGCGCCAGCGCTGCTTCGAGCGCATTGCCGACCTGGGAAGGTTCTTCGATGACACGAAGATCGAGCACCTGAATGGTGCGGCCCGCATCGTCGAGGAAGAAAATATTGGTGTCACCTCCGGTGATGCCCTGAATGATCGCCCGTGTGCGAGTGCGCATGATGGCGGCGGCAACCGATGGCTGGGACACGATCACTTCGGCAACGCCCGCCGGCAGATCGACAATCATCGACTTGTTCAGCTCGACATTGAGATTGCGCGATCCGCCATAAGAGGCCGACGAGATCGTGATCTGTGAATCCATGGTCTGGGCAAAGGCGGATGGCGCGGCGCCGGCAAGCAGGGCAGCCATCGCCGTGGCCAGAGCGGCTTTGCGGAAGAATGTGGGCGGTGTGATCTTTTTCATCCTGGCCATCCTACTGCGGCAAGACCTGCGGGGCGGCAGCGTCGCTCCCGAAGCCGGCCATGCCGGAGGTGTTAACTTCAGGTGTCGGCACGACGCCCCCCTCGAACTGGCTTGCCTGGGCAGTCCCCGAGAACTGGCCGGACGAAGAACTGTCGAATGACGCGCTGTTGGAGCCGGCGAGCACGCTCATTTCCTTGCCGAAGCGAATGACGCGCACCGCCTGATTGGCAGAAGCGGGAATGCCGGATTCAGCGCTAGTGAAATCGACAACTGAACGCAGGGTGAGAGCCAGCTGGCCTTGCGTCGACGCATTGATCAGCGTTTCGGCCTGGGCCGGGTTGAGCTCAAGGGTTGCGATGGTGCTGTTTTCGAAGGTGGTGGGGTTCGGGCCGCTTTCCTGCCCGGATTCATCGCCGCCACTGGCGCCCAGTTCGCCCAGACGCTTGCCGATGGCAAGGACGCGCACATTGGACAGAATGACTTCGGAACGCTGCCCCACTGCCGTGCTGGTGGTGAGGAGCACATCGACATGATCGTTCGGCACGACGAAGCCGCCGGCGCTGGACTCGGCCGTCACGGGAACGGAAACACCGCGCATACCCTGTGCCAGGACCGCGGACAAATAGCCCTGATCGGCGCGGACCAGCTTGGCCTCGCGGATCGGTTCGCCGGGGAAAAATTCGAAGCGCGCCACGGCATCGGTCATCTCGTCGATAGCGCCGGGCATGGCGGCAATGGTCACATATTCGGAGCGCAGCGCGCTATCGGGCCAGTTCTGCCATTCGAGGGAAGCAGGACCGAGACGTTCGCCAATGCCGATGGGCAGTTTGGCGACCAGAATTTGAGTGCTGGCCTCTTCGACGACCTCGGTGACCACCGTTTGCGTGGGCGCAGGCGCGCGGCCGCCGCGGACGACGAGAAAGGCAGCCAGTCCACCAGCAATCAGGGCAACTACCAAGAGGATAATACGCGCCGGCCTCATGACCACACTCCGGTTCTACGCAGGACGAATGGTCCCAATTCCACCGGGTGAACTATGTAGGCAAAGGGTCAAAGTTTAGTTAACCGGAGCTTTGCACCTTTAGTTAACGATCTGTGAATACTCGCATTTTGCATTTTCTGACTGTAAAAAACACCAGGAGCGCCGCTGCAGACCTGCAGGGCGCGCCAGAGACAGAAATATGATCGGGATCAGGCGGCGAGGCGTTCGAAAATAGCCGAGTTGCTATAGGTGAGGAGACCGGCAAGGGCCATGGCCACCCCATAGGGAACGCCCTGCTTGCTATCGTGCAGACGCGCCAGCCAGGCAAAGCGCGCAATAAAGGGCGCAAGGGGCACACGGCGCAGGATCAGGATGGCCAGTGTCAGCGCACCACCGAGCAGCGCGGTGTACATAAGGTAGGGCAGCGCGAGACCGAAGCCGAGCCAGAGCGTGGTGGCCGCAGCCAGCTTGGCATCGCCCCCGCCAACCCAGCCCAGCGCAAACATGGCAAAGGCGACCACAAGAACGACGACCGCACACAGAACATGCATGGCAAATTGCTGCAGCGGCAGCTCGACAAAAAGGGCCAGGGCGAAAAAGCCGATGACCAGCAACAGAACCAGCCTATTGGAAATGCGCATCGTCAACAGATCAGACGATGCCGCGAAGGCCATCGCCAAAGGAAAGAATAAGATCGCGACTGATGACATGGCTGAAATCCTGTTCAGAACACCAAGCATAGAAGTCCGGTGTTAAGAATTGGAAAAGGGAGGACGCTACCGCCCTCCCCTATCAGAATAGACCTAATGCCAAGCGCCTTAGCTTAGGAGGTGGTCATATTTTCAGAAAGCGTATTCGAAATCGTGTTGAACATCGTCGACAGATTGTTGCCGAGCGCCGATACGGCAAGGATGATACCAACGGAGATAAGTGCAGCGATCAGGCCGTACTCGATTGCGGTCGCGCCCGACTCGTCCTGCGCGAAACGTGCGAAAATTTTCATTCCCAGGCTCCTTTTTACACGTTCATTTGTGACGGCTATGTCGGGCTCGCCACACATCGAACATGGCCTGAAGCTAGTCTCGACTTCTTGAGATTGCGTTAACCCGACCAACTACCCGGGCCGTAGTTTTCCGTGTATTTTTCAAGGCAATCAACGGATTAACAAAGTCGATTGCATTTTATCTATCTAATAAACTGCATTTTTGATTTAAATCAACACAGTACTGTATTTTCTATATCCGACTACAAACTATATGTTTCCAATATATACTGAGATATACATGCAATAATTTCGCTTGACGCTGCGAAGTGACAAGCAACTTCGTTTGCCAGTTATTTACCATTCACGGGGATAGTTAACGCAGCGTATCAGTACCCGGACCTTATGCCATGCCCCGCCTTGCAATCGCAGCCTCTATCGCCCTTCTGCTCGCGGGCAACCTGGCGCCGCTGCCGGCGCTGGCCCAGGACGGCGCGCCAATCAATGTTAACGTGAACATGGCGCGCGTGCTGCGGATCAATGCCCCGGCCGCCACTGTCATTGTCGGCAATCCCGGCATTGCCGATGTCACCATTCAGGATCCGCAGACACTGGTGCTGACCGGCAAGAGCTATGGGCAGACCAATCTGATCGTGCTCGACAGTGTTGGCCAGCCGATCGCAGACACCATGGTTGAGGTGGTGCAGATGCAGGCCGGCGTCATGACCGTCTATCAGGGCCAGAACCGGACGAGCCTTGCCTGTGCGCCGACCTGCCAGCCGATCATCATGATGGGCGACGACAATACCTGGACCACGGACACGCTGGCTTCCGCGCAACTGGTGCAGTCGATCGCAAACTAGGCTTTGGTCGACGCCTTGCCCGCAAGGCAGACCCGTGGCACAAGCCGGGACCTTTCTCAGGCCCGGATTGCATCGTGGACGACACCATTATTCCCGTTTTTGATCTGGGCGGCGTTTTCGTCGACTGGAACCCCATGTATCTCTTCCGCAAGCTGTTCGACAGCGAGGAAGATGCGCTCTGGTTTCACCAGAATATCTGCACCGGCGACTGGAACCTCGAATTCGACGCCGGCGAGCTTTATGCCGAGGGCGTCGCCAAGCTGGTCACGCGCTTTCCCAAATATTGGCGCGAAATCACGGCCTACAATGAGCGCTGGACCGAAACCTTCGGGCCGTTCATCCAGGGCACAATCGACATCCATAATGAGCTGATCGACCAGGACATCCCCACTTTCGCGATCACCAATTTCTCCTGGGAGAAATGGATGAGCCGGCTGGGGGAATGGCCCTTCCTCGAAAAGTTCGATGGGGTAATCGTCTCGGGTCTCGAAGGGCTGGTGAAGCCCGATCCGCGGATTTATCGCGTGTTCTGCGAACGTTATGGCATGGCGCCGGAGGCTTGCGTGTTCATCGATGACAGCGAGCCCAATATCGTGGCGGCGCGCAAATTCGGGATGCATGGCGTGCACTTCAAGGACCCGGTGCATCTGCGGGCGGACTTGATTGCGCTGGGGCTGCCGCTGAAGGCCAAATAGGACGAGCGCAGCGAGGACGCCGCGCGTCGCGCGCCCCGACTGGAGCGCGACCAGCGCGTGAAGTCCTACTTCGTGCCGTACATGCGGTCACCAGCATCGCCGAGGCCGGGTACGATATAGCCTTTTTCATTGAGATGGCTGTCGATCGAGGCGGTAAAAATCGGCACGTCCGGGTGAGCCGTCACAAAACGCTCGACTCCTTCGGGCGCGGCGAGAAGGCAGAGAAAGCGGATATTGTTGGCGCCGCGTTCCTTAAGCTTTTCGATGGCGGCGGTGGCTGAATTGGCCGTGGCCAGCATGGGATCGACCACGATGATCAGGCGATCCTCGAGGTTGGACGGCGCCTTGAAGTAATATTCGACCGGCTGGAGCGTTTCGTGATCGCGGTAGAGCCCGATATGGGCGACGCGGGCCGCGGGCACGAGATCGAGCATTCCATCGAGCAGGCCATTGCCGGCGCGCAGGATCGAGGCAAAGACCAGCTTCTTGCCCTTGATGGCCGGTGAATCCATCTGCGCCATCGGCGTTTCGATGGGGATCATTTCCAGCTCAAGATCGCGCGTCACCTCATAGCACATCAGATGGGCTATTTCCCGCAGGAGGCGCCGGAACCCGGCGATAGAGGTCTCCTTGTTGCGCATGATGGTGAGTTTGTGCTGGATCATCGGGTGATCGATGACCGTCACATTGCCCATGACCTTGCTCATCCTGAATACCCCAGTCTTTGACGCGTTTCCGAACCGCAAAACCGGCTACCACTTTTGCTGGAAACGCTTATCGCGCTAAATGAAGGACTTGCCGTGGCGACCGGGCGCGAGGCCCAGCCAGGCGGCAATGGTTTCGCCAATATCGGCGAAGGTGGACCTAATGCCAATCTCTCCCGGCGCGAGGGCTGGGGAAAAGAGCAGAATGGGCACCTGTTCGCGCGTGTGATCCGTGCCGGGCCAGGTGGGATCATTGCCATGGTCGGCGGTGAGGATCAGCAGATCATCGTGGCGCATGGCGGCGATAATTTCAGGCAGGCGGGAATCGAAATATTCGAGCGCCGCCGCATAGCCGGGAACATCGCGGCGGTGGCCATATTCAGAGTCGAAATCGACGAAATTGGTCATGATGAAAGCGCGGTCCGCAGCCATTTCCATGGCTTCGAGCGTCTTGTCGAAGAGCTGGGGCAGACCCGTGCCCTTGAGCTTATGGGTGACGCCGGAGCCCGCATAGATGTCGGAAATTTTGCCGATGGCGAAGACCGGGTTGCCGGCTGAAGCATTGCGATCAAGCAGGGTTGGCTCGGGCGAGGGAATGGCGAAGTCGCGGCGATTGCCGGTGCGCTTGAAGGTGTCGGGCGTTTCGCCGGTGAAGGGCCGGGCGATGACGCGACCGATATTGAGCGGCGCGGTCAATTCGAAGGCGATCTGGCAGATTTCGTAGAGCCGCTCGAGACCGAAATGGCTCTCGTGGGCGGCGATCTGGAACACGGAATCGATGGAGGTGTAGCAGATGGGCTTGCCGGTTCGGATATGCTCCTCGCCCAGCTCGGCAATGATAGTGGTGCCCGAGGCGTGCTTGTCGCCCAGAATGCCGGGCAGATTGGCGCGTTTGATGAATTCGGCAATCAGGTCGGGCGGGAAGGTGGGCTCGGTCTGCGGAAAATAGCCCCATTCAAAGGGCACGGGCACGCCGGCGATTTCCCAATGGCCGGATGGGGTGTCCTTGCCCTTGCTGATTTCGCGACCCACGCCGAAGCGCCCCCCTTTGGGGGTGGCGGACAGATTGGGCGGCAGAGTGCCGGTGGAGAGCTTTATGGCAGCGCCGAGGCCCATTGCGTCCATGTTGGGCACATTGAGCGGACCGGCGCGGAGGCCGGCGCGATCCGCCTTGCCGGCGGCGGCCCATTCGGCGATGTGGCCAACGGTGTTCGAGCCGACATCGCCATAGGCGGCAGCATCAGGCGCGCCGCCAATTCCGACACTGTCGAGCAGGCAGATAATTGCGCGGGGCATGGGTTTACTCCTTAGGCGAGACGCGGCCGGCAAGCAGCGGATTGGATGGCGCTTCTTCGCCCAGCTTGTAGGCGGCCCTGAGCCGGACTTCGGCATCGGCGGCGCTGGCTTCGTCAGCGGCGTGAAGGCGAGCGATGGGGGTGCGCGAATCGACGCGGACGCCGAGGCTCATCAGGCGGTCAAAGCCGACGCGGTGATCTATGGAATCGGTGGGCAGGGTGCGGCCACCGCCGAGGGCGACAACGGCCATGCCCACGCCCCGCGTGTCGATTGCGCTAATGATGCCCTGCCCTTCGGCAAAGACATCGCGGATAATGGGCGCCGGGGCGAGATAGGCGCTGACATTTTCGACGAAATCGGCCGGGCCGCCCAGGGCGTGGACCATGATGGAAAAGCGCTCGGTGGCGCGGCCATTGTCCAGCGCGGACTGGGCCAGCAGGCGGCCGGCGTCGAGCGTCGTCGCCTTGCCGGTCATCACGGCGATTTCGGCGCAAAGGGCGAGCGTGACTTCGCGCACGCGCCAGTCCTGATGGGCGCCGGTGAGGAAATCGACGGCATTGCGCATTTCGAGACCATTGCCGGCGGCGCTGGCCAGGGGCTCGTTCATATCGGTGATGAGGGCGCTGGTGTTGAGGCCAGCGCCATTGGCGACGGTGACGAGGCTTTGGGCCAGATCGCGTGATTTTTCCAGGGTCGGCATGAAGGCGCCGGAGCCGGTTTTCACATCGAGAATGAGCGCCTGAAGCCCGGCGGCGAGCTTTTTGGAGAGGATGGAGGCGGTGATCAGCGATATGGATTCCACAGTCGCGGTCACGTCGCGGATGGAATAGAGCGTCTTGTCGGCGGGGGCGAGGTCGGCGGTCTGGCCGATAATGGCGCATCCGGCCTGCCGCACGACCTGATGGAACAGCGCGTTATCGGGACTGGTGGTGTAGCCGGGGATGGAGTCGAATTTGTCCAGCGTGCCGCCTGTGTGGCCGAGGCCCCTGCCCGAGATCATCGGCACGTAAATGCCCATGGCGGCGAGGATGGGCGCAAGCATGAGGCTGACATTGTCGCCGACGCCGCCGGTGGAGTGCTTGTCGGCCACCGGGCCATCGAGATCGGACCAATCGAGCACGGCGCCGCTGTCGCGCATGGCGATAGTGAGGGCGACGCGCTCATCCATGTTCATGTCATTGAAATAGACCGCCATGGCGAAGGCGGCAGCCTGGGCATGGGACACGGTGCCATTGGCGAAACCGGCGATGAAGCGGGCGATCTCTTCGGAGGAGAGAGCCTGGCCATCGCGTTTGCGGGCAATTGTTTCCTGGGGGAGATAGGCCATTCAGCGGGCCGGCAAACGATAGAGCCGGACGGGCGACGGCGTGCGGGCGATGACCTTCTTGGCCTCAAGATCGAGCTGCACCGCCTTGACCCACCAGCCGGCCTTGTCGCCACCGGGAAAGACGTCCTGCGGCAGGATTTTCTTCACGGCGGCGATGACATCGGCCACTGTGTCACCGGGCGCAGCGCCGGGCAGGACTTTGAGCACGGCTTCGCGGACGATGGCGAATTTTGCGGCGTCGACGCGATAGGTCTTGCCGGGCTGACCGACATTTTCGATTTCGATCTTGTCGGTCATGCTCACGCTCCGTAGGGAATCCAGACGTTCTTCACCTGTGTTGCCTTGCCGAGGAAATAGTCGCCGACAAAGCGTGGATCGGAAAGATCGTAGGCGAGGCCACGGCTGGTCCATGTCTGCTTGAGATTGCCGATCGAGGCCTTTTCGACCATGGCCGAGCCATCGGCGGGGCCCATGAACCAGAGACCATCGACGCCATCATGTTCGGCGAGGGTTTTGGCCAGAGTGACGCTATCGCCGGTGACAATATTGACGACGCCCGAGGGCATGTCTGACGTCTCCAGCACCTGATAAAAATCGGTCATCGATAGTGGCGATTGGGACGAGGGGACGAGCACCACTGTGTTGCCCATGGCGATGGCCGGGGCGAGGAGCGCGATGGAGCCGAGCAGCGGCTGAGTGGCGGGGGCGACGATACCCATGACGCCCAGCGGCTCGACCATGGCAGCGGCGACGGCGCGCATGGGCGGATTGTGGACCGCGCCATCATATTTATCGGCCCAGCCGGCGAAGGCGAAGAGGCGCTGAATGGAGGTTTCAACCTCGGCGGCGCCGTCCTTGCCGGTTTGCGCCTTGATGCGGGCGGCGAATTCGTCGCGGCGATAGTCGAGATTTTCGGCGAGGAAATAGAGGATTTGCGCGCGGGAATGGGCGGCTGTATTGGCCCAGCCGGAGGCGGCGCGAGCGGCTTCGACGGCGTTGCGGATATCCTTGCGATTGCCCTCGCCGACTTCACCGACTTGAGCGCCATTCGGCGCGATGACGGGGCGGTTGTAGCCGCTATCCGGGCGGGCCTGCTTGCCGCCAATATACATTTTGGCGGTCTGGTCGAGATGGGCGTCGAGCGGGTTGGCTGCGCTTGCCGCCTTCGCGGGGGCTGCGCTGGCAGTAGCCGCTTTCAGCGTCTTCTCCCAGCTTGGCTTGAGATAGGCGCTCATCCCTTCGCGGCCACCTTCGCGGCCAAAACCGCTTTCCTTATAGCCGCCGAAGCCGACGGCGGCGTCGAACTGGTTGGTGCCGTTGATCCAGACCACGCCGGCCTTGAGCTTGGGCGCGATGTCGAGGGCGAGATTGATGTTTTCGCTCCAGAGCGTGGCGGCGAGGCCGTATTTTGTGTTGTTGGCGAGGGCCACGGCTTCCTCGGGCGTGCGGAAGCTCATGGCGACGAGGACGGGGCCGAAAATTTCCTCGGACACAAGGGTATTGGCCGGGGAAACATTGGTGACCAGCGCAGGCTTGAGGAAGCAACCCTTGGCCGGGATTTGCCCATCGGGTTCATAAACAATCGCGCCTTCGGCGACGCCACGCTTCATCAGATCCTTGATGCGCTCGACCTGAACCGGGGCGACCAAGGCGCCGATATCGACGGATTTATCGAGCGGATCGCCGACGCGGAGCTTGGCCATGCGCTTTTTGAGTTTTGTAATGAAGCGCTCTTCGATGCTTTCCTGCACGAGGAGGCGGGAGCCGGCGCAGCAGACCTGGCCCTGATTGAACCAGATGGCTTCAACGAGCCCTTCGATGGCGCTGTCGATGTCAGCATCCTCGAAGACGATATAGGGCGACTTGCCGCCCAGCTCGAGGCTGAGCCCCTTGCCTGAACCGGCCGTGGCCGCGCGAATGATCTTGCCGACTTCGGTGGAGCCGGTGAAGGCGATCTTGTCGATATCGGGGTGATTGACGATGGCGGCGCCGGTATCGCCTTCGCCGGTGACAATATTGACCACGCCCTTGGGCAGGCCGGCGCGCTCGCAGATTTCGGCGAAGAGCAGCGCGGTGAGCGAGGTGAATTCGGCGGGCTTGAGCACCACTGTGTTGCCCGCCGCGAGAGCTGGCGCGATTTTCCAGGCCAGCATCAGCAGCGGGAAATTCCACGGGATGATCTGGCCGCAGACGCCATAGGGCACCTGGCCGGGAAACTGCTGATCGAGATGGATGGCCCAGCCGGCATGGTGATAGAAATGGCGGGCGGCCAATGGGATATCGGCATCGCGGCTTTCGCGGATCGGCTTACCATTGTCCATGGTTTCGAGCACGGCGAAGAGGCGGGCGTGCTTCTGGATGGCGCGGGCGATGGCATAGAGATATTTGCCGCGCTCATAGCCGGTTAGCGCGCTCCAGGTTTTGAAGGCGGCGCGTGCGGCCTTCACCGCAGCGTTTACTTCCTCGGCTGAGCCATCGGTGATGTCCGCGAGCTTTTCGCCATTGGCGGGATTGGTGGAGGCGAAGGATTTGCCGGGCTTGGTCCATTTTCCATCGATGAAATGGCCAAACTTGCGCGAATGGCTATCAAGCCAGGCAATGGCGGAATCCGGGCCTTCGGGCGCCGGGCCATATTCGAGGCTGTCGAAGATTTGCGCGATCTTGTTCATTTTTCGCTCCCGTGCGGGCGGCTAAGCTGGGCCCTGCGCGCATAGCGCTCCGGGCGTTCTTCGTTCAAAACAGTCCACCGGACTGTTTTGCGGGCTGCGCCCGACACTCATCACACCATAGGCTGGCGATAATCGGCGGCGTAGTGGCCGGTGAGGCCATGTTCGAGCTGCCGCTCAATGTCGGTGAGCAGGCTCGACGCGCCGAAGCGGAAGAGATGAGGCTGCAGCCAGTGTGTGCCGAGCTCTTCCTTCATCAGCGCCATATATTTGAGCGCGTCGCCGGCGGTGGCGATGCCGCCGGCGGGCTTATAGCCGATCTCGATACCGGTCTCTTCGGCGAACCAGCGGATCATGCGGATCATGGTCAGCGAGGTGACGAGATTGGCATTGACCTTTTCCTTGCCGGTCGAGGTCTTTATGAAATCAGCGCCGGCCATCATGCAGACCAGGCTTGCCTTGGCGATATTGGTCTGGGTGGCCAATTCGCCCGTGCCCAGAATGGTCTTGATATGAGCGTCGCCGCAGGCCTTGCGGAAGGCTTTGACCTGGTCGTAAAGCGCCTGCCAATCGCCGCGCAGGACCATGCCGCGTTCGATGACAATGTCGATTTCCTTCGCGCCATCGGCAACGGAAAGCTCGATTTCGCGCAGCTTGGTTTCGACCGGGGCGAGGCCATGGGGGAAGGCGGTGGAGACGGCGGCGACGGGAATGCCGGTGCCTTCAAGCGCCGTGACCGCCGTCTTGACGAAGGAATGATAGACGCAGACGGCGCCGGGCAGGATGCGGCGGTCTTCCATGCCCAATTGGGCGAGAATATCGGCCCGGATGGGATGGCGGGCCTTGGCGCAGAGGCGCTCGACGCGGCCATCGGTATCGTCGGCATTGAGGGTGGTGAGGTCGATCAGCGTGATGGCCTTGAGGAGCCAGGCGAGCTGATAGTCCTTCTTCACCGTGCGGCGGGCGCCAATGCTGCCGGCGCGGCGTTCGAGGGCCGAGCGGTTCATGCGGACGCGTTCGACCCAATCGAGATCGAGCGGGAAACCCGGATTGCGGGTATGGCCGGGCTGGGCGGCTTTTGAATCGACGATCTTGAGACTCATAACTCCTCCACCAGCGCGGGCAGGAGCTGTTTCAGCTTTGCCGCGCCTTCCACCGCCATGGTTTTTGTATGCTCATGGCTGATGTTTTCGCTTGAGAGGCCCGCGCCCATATTGGTGATGGACGAGCAGGCCCAGACTTTCATGCCAAGGAAACGCGCGAGAATGACTTCGGGTGCCGTCGACATGCCGACAGCCGTAGCGCCGAGGCGGATGGCCATCTGGATTTCGGCGACAGTTTCGAAGCTGGGGCCGGAATACCAGAGGTAGATCCCCTCCCCCAGATCGATATTGAGGCGCTCGGCAATGGCGCGGGACTTTTCGCGCAGGGCCGGATTGTAGCAATCGACCATGTTGACAAAGCGACGGTCGGCGGCTTCGCCGATCAGCGGGTTCATGCCCGCATAATTGATGTGGTCGGCAATCAGCATCAGGCTG
>JAEYTY010000029.1 GCA_023433775.1 Pseudomonadota bacterium
GGGCTGGTTGCTGTCGGGCATCGCCTATGGCGACCGTCTTGGCGACGAGGATTTTGCCGCCGCCCATAGCCTCGATCGGCAGCGCGCCTTGCAGATCGTCTGTCTCATGGTCGGCAGTGATGCCAAGGCATTTCGGCGTATGGCCAATGAATATGCCATTGGCCAAGCCCGGCAGGAATCATGCAAGGAAGACTACAAGCTCGTCGACCAGAGCCTTCTGGCGCTGCTGAACGCCGATCTCGGGGAGAGTGAGGCCGGCACTGTGGTTCATGTGACCTATCACGACCCTGGCCCGAAGCTGAAATCGTCCGCCAGCGCCTTCCGTCGCAGCGGCGTCATGGACGGCGTGGCCGATGAATTGCGCCAGAACTACAGCCTAAAGCGACCCGTCCGCTTCACCGCGCAGCGCTGCGGCGAAGCCAATGCCTATTATGACCGGGACAGCGTCGAAGTCATCTTCTGCTACGAGCTGTTTGAGGAATACCAGACGGTTTACGCCGACGAACTGGCAAATTCCCGGAGCGCGCGACGCTGAAATAATAACGAAATCAGTGCCTTTTCGGAGGCTGCAATAGTGCCGCCTCCATGCTTGGAGAAAAACGAATGAAATCCCTGGGGGCAGGCATCGCCATTCTGGCGTGCGTGTTTGGTTTGGCTGGCGGCGCTGCGGCGCAGGAGATCGATGAGCAAATCCTTGGCGAAGCCATGGATTTTGCCATGCATGACGCAACCTTCACCATGTACCACGAGATCGGTCACATGCTGGTGGGTGAGCTGGGCCTGCCCGTGCTGGGCAAGGAAGAGGACGCCGCCGATGCGCTGGCGACGATCATCCTGCTGATCGATGAAAGCGACGAAAACAGCTATAATGCGCTGATCGATGCTGCCGACGGCTGGTACTATAACGCCGTCAAATCCACGGGTTCGGGCGTCGAGGAATTCTCCTATTACGACGAGCACAGCCTCGATATCCAGCGCGCCTATGCCATGGTCTGCCTTATGGTCGGCAAGGACCCAGAGGCCTTTGGCGAAACCGCCGACAATTACGAGCTGGACGCCGACCAGCAGGAGAATTGCGGCTATACCTTCCAGCAGTCACTCGACGCCTGGATGACCCTGCTCGGTCCGCACGAAACCAGCGACGAAAACGTCTCGGCCCCGATCGAGGTCATCTATGAAGATGCGGGCGACTACGAAGATTTCGCCCAGGCCCTCAAGGATCGCGGCATTCTGGAACACGCCGCGCAACTGATCACCGAAAGCTATGCCCTGCCCGGCCCGGTCACCTTCCGCGCCATGCAGTGCGGCGAGGCCAATGCCTATTACGACCCAAGCAACAGCGAAGTGAGCTATTGCTATGAATTGGCTGAGGACCTCTACAATCTCTACATTTACGACATCATCGGCTGGGGTGACACCGGCGAGGATGGCGCGGAAGAATAATCCGCATAGGTGAAGCGCGCTCAGCTGAACCCGACATAGCGTCCGGGACGATGGTTGAGCGCGATGATCATGTTGAGCACCAGCGCCCCGAGGATTGAATAGATCACCCGGTCCCAGGGTAGCACGAAGAAGGCGATGACCAGGATGACGGCATCCACGCCGAGCTGAAAATAGCCAGCGCGGATGCCGAATTTTTCCTGAAGATAGAGCGCCAGAATATTGATGCCGCCGACACTGGCCTTGTGCCGGAACAGCGAGAGAATGCCGAGGCCGATCAGACCGCCGCCGACAAGCGCGGCAAACAGGGGATTGATCTGGTCGATACCGATCCAGCCCGGAATTTGCGTCGCAAACCAGGACACGAGCGCCACGCTCACCATGGTCTTGATGGCAAAGGGCCAGCCCATGCGCAGGATGGCCAGCAGGTAGAATGGCAGGTTGATGGCAAAGAACAGCCATCCGAATGAAATGCCGGTCACATACTGCAACAGCAGGGCCAGCCCGGCGCTGCTGCCCGTGGTCAGCTGCGCTTCCGCATAAAAAGCAATGCCGAGCGAGACCAGCATGGTGCCGATCAGGATGGCGAAAACATCTTCATGCCAGAGGTGACGACTGGGCGTCGAAAGGTCGGGTGTCATGCCTTTTTCACCCAGCGCCCTGCCGGATCCTGCTGCCAATAGGTGACCTCATTGCCCGCCTTGAGCGCTTTCCAGGCCACTCGGGCTTCGGCGACGGCATCCGGATCGAGCCCGGAAAACATATAGACAATGCGCTGATAGCCCTCTGCCGATTGCGGCACGGCGCGATCCACGAAAAACCGCACGCTGGCGCCGTTCGGGTTTTCGCTGCCGGTGGTCAGGAGGATTGGCTGGTGCGCATCGGTCTCCTGGCCATCAATGCCATGGGGCAGAAAGCTGTCGTCCCGATAGCTCCAGAGATGGGCGTCGAGCGCCTCGGCTCGCTCGCGCGATCCGACCTCGATCACCGCGCGCCAACCCCGCTCCAGCGTCTTTTCCAGCAATTGCGGGACGACGGCCTCAAGAGCGCGTGTTTCGAGGTGATAAAACAGAACTTCAGCCATACGGGCACCTTACCGCCCTGCCATGCGTGATGCCAGTGGTTCGCAAGCGCTGCAAACAGGCAACAGCATGACATTCGACTGGCTTCAGGTGAGCCTCTGCGATTGTCCCTTGCGGCGAACTATTCCATGGTGCGGCCGGTCGCATCGATCCAAGACGAACAGGCAAAATCCGCTCGGCATGAGAAAGCTCACCACCTATCTGGCGCGCCTGTTTGCCGTGGATGCCGTCATCCTTTTCGGTGTCGTCTGCTTCCTGCTCTGGCTGGTCAATTGCCTGCGCTCTTTCGAGGTGGTTTCAGTCAAGGGCCAGAACTTTGGCACGCTGGCCGTGCAGGCGCTCTACACCATGCCGCCCCTGGCGCTGTCCTTCTTTTATATCTGCGTCGGCATTGGCATGGTCCGGGCGCTCATGGCGCTCCAGACCAGTCACGAACTTCATATCGTGCATATCAGTCGCGGCCTGGGCGGGCTGTGGCGCGCGACCGCGCTGGTCGCCGGTCTGGCCGTGGCGGCAGTGTTGCTGCTGGCCCATTATGTCGAGCCGCAGGCCAATAAACGCCTCAATTTCCTTAGCGCTTCCGTCGCTGCGGACCTTGTGAGTTCCACCCTGCGGCCCAATCGCTTTACCCAGGCGACGCCCGGCGTCATCCTGCTGATTGGCGGGCGCGAGGCGGATGGCGAAATCCGCGAGTTCTTCGCCGATGACCGCCGTGACCCCGAACAGCGACGCACCTATATCGCTGAAAACGCACGCGTTTCGACCGATGGCGACCAATATATCATCGAGCTGCGAAACGGCGCGCTGCAATATACCAGCGTCAATGGCCGCTATTCGGAAATCCGCTTCGCCCGCTACGATCTCAGCGTCGAAAGCCTCAGCCAGCCGGCGCTGGCCGTGGACCGGCTCGGGGAAACCGACAGTTTCGAGCTGATTGGCGAAGCCATTTCAACCGGTACGCTGTCGGAGGCGGCCCTCAAACGCCTGCTCGACCGCTCCGTCGAAGCGCTGCGGGTCATCGGCATGTGCCTCATGGTGCTCGCCATGGCCGGCTTTCCGAGTGGTCGTCGTGCACGAGTTCGCCTGCCGCTCGAAGCCATCGTCATGCTGGTGGCGTTTGGCGAACGCGGCATCAGCGCCTATAGCCCGCTTGGAACTGGCACCGGCGCTTTTCTGATGATTGCCGGCTCGCTCGCTGTTCTCGCTATGCGCCTCTGGCCGCGCCACCCCTTGGTCGAGGTGGCGGCATGACACTCATCGACCGGCTTGTCCTGCAAAGGCTGGCGACCCGCATCGGGGCGACCGTCTTCATTTTCTACGGTCTCATCGCGCTGGTCGAATCGCTCGACACCTGGCGCTTCAACCACGTCGCCAATGAACAGGGCCTGCCCATGGCCGTGCTGATGGTCGCGATGACCGCCGTGCGCTGGACCATCAAGACGCTGCCGGTGACCGTGCTCATGGGCGCCATTCTGGGCTTTATCGACCTCAAGTCGCGCCACGAGCTGACCGTTATCAAATCGAGCGGAATTTCCATCTGGCGCGCCGTTCGCGCGCCGACGCTGGCCCTGATCCTGATCAGCTTCGTCATTGCCCTGGGTGCCGAGACGCTCAGCACCCAGATCAACCGCCAGCTCAATCCGACCCCGCCCGGCCAGGCGGCGCAACTCACCCCGCCCGGCGAAGTCTGGCTCGAACAGCGCGGCGAGGATGCGCATTACGTGCTGATGGCCAGGTCCATGTCTCCCGGCGGCGCCGTGCTGTCCCAGGTGACGCTCTTCCATCTGGGCGCAAGCGACATTCCACGCATCGAAGCGAGCGAAGCGCGGCTTGAAGATGGCCGCTGGATTTTGACTGATGCTATCGGGCGCACCCCGGATGGTCCGGCACGGCGAATTGCCGATTATTCCGTGCCAACACGCTCCAGCGCCGCCGAAATCAGCCTCAAGCTGGCGTCCACCGAAGACATGACATTTTTCGAGCTGGGCGCCCTGCTTCAGCGGGGTGTTGCCGACCCCTCGATCCGGGCGGCGGCGACCATGCGGCTCATCAAGCTGATGGCTCTTCCGCTTGTATTAACCGGTTCTCTCTTCATTGCTTTTGCGTTTACCGCAGGTTATCGAAGAAGCTCTAATTTTGGTCCCGCGGTTCTCTATGGAATCGTGCTCGGATTTGTTGTGTTCGTGATTACCGAGATGGCCGACCGTGCCGGGTCGACCGGCGTTCTCGACCCCACGTTTGCGGCAGTCGGACCAGCAATGGTTGCCATCGTTATCGGCGTAACGGTGTTGCTCCACAAAGAAGACGGACGGACGTGACGGTACGAGGCCGACATAATCTTCTGGCCCTGCTGGGCGCGCTGCTCCTCAGCGCGGGCCTAGGCTATGCGCCGTCGGTTGTTGCGCAAGGTCTCGTGCCCGCCAATTTCTTCAACTCTCCCATTACGCCCGGCGGTACGGCCGGCGTTGAAGCCAACAGTCTCGAATTTGATTCCACCACACGGATCATCCGCGCCTTTGGCGATGTGGTGCTGACCTATCAGGGCTATACCGTCACCGGCGATACGCTGGTGTTCAATCGCGCCACCGATGATGTGCGCATGACCGGTCCGGTCCAGATCATCGACCCCGCCGGCAATGTTCTCGACACCACCGATCTCGAAGTGACCGGGGGGATGAAGCAGGCCTTCCTCAACGCCCTGACCATTACCTCCTTTGACGGTTCGCGGATCACCGCCGACAGTGCCGATTACGATGCGGTGCTCGAAACCATTCTCGTCAATGCTGGTTACGCCCCCTGTGGCGAGTGTATCGACAGTCAGGGCCGCAAGATCGGCTGGTCGATGAATGCCGCCCGCATCGTGCAGAATTCGGAAGATGGCTCGGTGCTCCTCGAACAGCCTTCGCTGGCAATTTTGGGCGTTCCCGTCGCCTGGGCGCCCTTCCTTTGGCTGCCCAATCTTGATGGCTCAGCCATCGCCAATCTGCCTACGCCGAAATACGATTATGGCGATCTAACCGGCCACAAGGTGGAAATTCCGGTCACCGCCTATTCCTCGCGCTGGACCGACATCATCCTCACCCCCACCCTGATGAGCCGTCAGGGCTTCCTGATGGGTGCCGAATGGGTGCAACGGTTTGACCGGGGATCGTTCCAGATCAAGGCTTCGGGTCTTCACCAGCGCGACCGTGCCGCCTATGCCGGAACCGTGGGTGACATTGCCTGGCGCGGCGCTATCCAGGCTTCGGGCGAGTTTGTGCCGATCGAGGACTGGAAGGTGGGCATGGCCTACACGACCTTCTCCGATGCCGCCTATTTGACCGACTATCGGATGACCGTCGGCAAATCGACGGTCAACGAGGTCTATGCCACCCATCTCACCGCAGACACCTATTTTGACGTCCGCGCCCAACAGTTCAATCTGCTGGGCAATGTGACTGCTGCCCAGCAGGGTGAACAGGCGCGCACCCTGCCCGTCATGCGTTTCTCCCATGTTGCCGATCTGGCGCCGGGCATGGGGCGCCTCGAATTTGACGGCCAGTTGCTCAATGTGCAGCGCGATGCGGACATGACCAAACTGTCCAATGGCGTGCCCTACACGCTTGGCCATGCCGGCAACAAGACGCGCGCCACCTTCCAGCTGGCCTGGCAGAAGCAGTTGATCGGCGCCGGCGGTTTTGTCGCTACGCCCTATCTCGGTGGCCGAGCCGACGTCGCCTATTACGATGGCGCGAGCCCGTTGATGGCCGGCCCCACCAGCCTTTTCAGCGCCACGCCCATCGCAGCGCTCGACGTCCGCTATCCCCTCATGGCCACCAATGGCGCCGATGTGCACATCGTCGAGCCCATCGTGCAGGCCGTCTATCGCGGCTCGGGCACCACCAGTGTCGGCATCACCAATGATGACGCGCAGAGCTTCGTTTTCGACGATACCAACCTTTTCAGCTACAACCGATTCTCGGGCTATGACCGCCAGGAAACCGGCCTTCGCGCCAATGTCGGCGGCCGCTATCAGGCAAATCTGGCTGACGGCCGCTATGTCGAGATCATGGGCGGGCAGTCCTTCCAGATTGCCGGCCCCAATGCGTTTGGCACCGTCGATGGCCCCCGGACCGGCGCTGGTGGTGGTGTCGGCAATGCAGCGTCATACGGCGTCCTGGGCGCTTATGCCTCGCTGGCGCCCGGCATAAAGTTTGGCGGCAAGTTGCAGGTCGATACCGGCACATGGCGCGTCGCGCGCGCCGGCGCAGGCACCCAATATGCCGACGAGGCGGGTTACACCGCCACGCTGGATTACAATTACGTCGCCGCCAATCCTGCGGCCGGCACGATCAAGGACCAGCACGAAGTGCTGGGCAGCCTTGGCATCCCGGTGGCCGAATACTGGCGCGTAAAAGCCAATACCGGATGGGATCTGGCCGGCAATAGCTGGCTGGTGGTCGGCGGTGGCCTTGAATATGACGATGGCTATCTGGCCTTCGGCGCCAATGCCGCCCGCAATGGCCCGACCCATAACAGCCCAAACGCCACGTCTCTCACCGCCTCTTTCCGCATCAAGGCGCCAGCGGGGCTCAATCTGGGCTATACGGGCGCAGTGCCAGTCCCGGCATTTTGACCGCGGCCCGGCTTGATTTCCCTATCAGATTTTGGCCGTATTCATCGGGCAATTGACAGCATGAAGCTGACCCCGCATTGAATGCGGCATTGGAACGATTGGACCGACCATGACCTTTGCAAATCTTCGGCGCGTGATGGCTGCCGCATTCTCAGTCGCAGTGTTCACGATTGCATCGGCATTGCCCGCTTTTGCCGCCACTGTGGTGACGGTCAATGGCGTGCAGATCACCGACGTCCAGATTGACCAGCGCTCGCGCCTCTTCCGGCTGGAAGGCAATTCCAGCGGCACGCGCGGCGCCCAGGAACAGCTGATCACCGAGGCGATCCAGATGACCGAGGCGAAGCGTCTTGGCATTACCGTCAGCAATGCCCAGGTTGACGAGGCGGTCATGCAGATCGCCCGCAATATCAAGCTCAGCCGCGACAAGCTGCTCGAAACCCTACGCCAAGGTGGCATCAGCACCGATACGCTAGGCGACCGCCTGCGCGCCGCTATTGCCTGGAACGCCGTGGTTGAACGCGCCATCATGCCACAGGCCCAGCTGTCCGACCTCGAACTCGAACAGCGCGCCGCCAGCAAGATTTCGGACTTCCAGCAGTTTGACTACATTCTCAAGGAAATCATCTTTGTCGGCCAGGGCGCCAGCGGCCGTACGGCGCAGGCCAATCGCTACCGCTCGAGCTTTGCCGGCTGCGATACCGCCGTCGACCTCTCCCTCGCCTATACCGATGCAGCCGTGGTCGATATCGGCCGTCGCCACGCCACCCAATTGCCCGACGCGCTTGCGCGCGAACTGGCCGGCCTCAATGTGGGCGGCATCACCAAGCCGCGCGTGATCGATTCCGGCGTCTCCATGCTCGCCATCTGCGAAAAGGCCCAGGCTTCGGATCTGACCTTCGTCAAGGACGGCCTTCAGGCCGAGGCTGGCAATGACGTGCTCAAGAAGCAGGTCGAAGACTATCTGGCCAACCTGCGCAAGAACGCCAAGATCATCTACAACTAAGCCGCTCAGTTCCATCTGAGACGTGTGGCGAGGGGGCAGCCCCCTCGCTTTTGGGGGCATTGATGACGCAGCCGCTGGCCATCACCATGGGCGAGCCCGCCGGGATCGGCCCCGACATCATTCTCACCCTCTTCACGCAGCGCGAAGCATTGGGCCTGCCGCCCTTCATCGTCTTCGGCCATGCCGAATTCTTCGCCGCGCGCGCGCGCCGGCTAGGTCTTGCACTGGACATCACCGAGGCGAGTGCCGAAGAGGCATCATCTGCCTTCGCCAAAGCGTTGCCGGTGCTACCGATCGCGGGCGACGTCGCGGACCAGCCCGGTGAAACGAGCCCGTCCTCCGCACAAGTCGTCATCGGCGCCATCAGCGCCGCCGTCAGCGCCACGCTGTCCGGGCAATGCCGGGGCGTTGTCACGGCGCCTATCCATAAGGGTGCGCTGTACCATGCCGGTTTCAATCATCCCGGCCATACGGAGTTTCTGGCCGAGCTATGCGCCCAGGGCGAAAAGCCGCCGCTGCCGGTGATGATGCTGGCGCATGAGGACCTGCGCGCCGTGCCCCTGACCATTCATGTGCCGATCAGGGATGTTCCCGGCCTCATCAATGGCCAGCTGATCCTCGATACGCTCCGGGTCATGTCGCACGATCTGCAGAGCCGCTTCGGCATTGCCGCGCCGCGCATTGCTATCGCCGGGCTCAATCCCCATGCGGGCGAAGGCGGGGCCATCGGGCGCGAGGACATGGACATCATCGCCCCGGCCATTGCTGCCGCGACCGCCGAGGGTATCAATGCCATTGGGCCCCTGCCCGGCGATACGCTGTTTTATCCGCCCCATTGGCGGCAATATGATGCCGTGCTGGCCATGTATCACGATCAGGCGCTGATCCCGATCAAGACCGTCGCCTTCGACGCCGGCGTCAATGTCACTCTCGGCCTGCCCATCGTCCGGACCTCGCCCGATCACGGCACGGCGTTCAGTCTCGCCGGCACCGGCAAGGCATCGCCCGCCAGTTTTGCGGCAGCCATCGCCATGGCGCATAAAATGACATTAGATGCGGCATGAGCCAGATCGATAATTTGCCGCCCCTACGCGAGGTCATCGCCACCCACGGCCTGCAGGCCAAGAAAGAGCTGGGCCAGAATTTCCTGCTCGATCTCAACCTTACAGCGCGCATTGCCCGCGTTGCAGGTCCGCTTGAGGGTGTGCGCATCATCGAGGTTGGACCAGGCCCCGGCGGGTTGACGCGGGCGCTGCTCGCGGAAGGCGCGCGCGAGGTGATTGCCATCGAGCGCGACGCCCGCGCCCTCCCCGCTCTCGCCGACATCGCCAATGCCTATCCCGGCCGCCTCACCGTCATCGGTGGCGATGCCATGGAGATGGATTATCGGCTCCTCGCCGATGGCCCTACCCGCATCGTCGCCAACCTGCCCTATAATATCGGCACGCCGCTGCTGACGGGCTGGCTGACCATGGAGCCATGGCCACCCTTCTTTGAAAGCCTGACGCTGATGTTCCAGCGCGAGGTGGCCGAGCGCATTTGTGCCCGCCCCGGCGACGATGCCTATGGGCGGCTGGCGGTGCTGGCGGGCTGGCGCACCGAGGCGCGCATTGCCTTCAATGTTGGCCGGCAGGCTTTCGTGCCGCCGCCCAATGTCACCTCGGCTGTGGTTCACCTCGTGCCCAAGCCCGTTGAAGCCGGCCTGCCAGTCAAGCATGTCGAACAGGTCACCAAGGCCGCCTTCGGCCAGCGCCGCAAGATGGTTCGACAATCGCTCAAATCGCTTGGCGTGCCTGTGGAGGGCCTTCTCGCCGCCGCGGGGCTCAAGGGTGACGAACGGGCTGAAGAACTCCCCGTCGAGGCATTCCTCGCCATGGCGCGTGCGCTTCCCGGCCTGCGCTAGGCAGTTCATTTGTTGATTCAACTGGCTCTCAAAGAGAGTCGATCTGGTCCTGCAGGCCTTTGACGAAATTACCCAATTGGGTCAGGCGCTGGCGTTCCAGGCGGGCTGCAGCGAGAATGGAGCGCACCTTCTGGGTGGACGCTTCCAGATCCTCGTTGATGATGATGTAGTCGTATTCGCTATAGTGCTGCATCTCGATTTTGGCGTTGCGCAGGCGCTTTTCAATCGTGCCGGCGCTGTCCTGGGCGCGACGCTCAAGCCGGGCACGCAGCTCGCGGATCGTGGGCGGCAGGATGAACACCGTCACCATGTCGGCGCGGCTGTTTTCGTAGAGTTGCAGCGTGCCCTGATAGTCCACGTCGAACAGGATATCATTGCCGGCCGCGAGCTGTTCCTCGACCCGGGCGCGCGGCGTGCCGTAAAAATTATCGTGCACCTGCGCCCATTCGAGCAGCTCGCCATCGGCCCGCATACGGTTGAAGGTCGGCACATCGACGAAGTAGTAATGCGTCCCCTCGACCTCATCGCTGCGGCGCGCGCGCGTGGTGACGGACACGGAGAGGCGGATATTGGGATCCTGCTGGAACAGCGAGCGCGAAATGGACGACTTTCCGGCGCCCGAAGGCGAGGCCATCACCAGCATGACACCGCGTCGCTGAAATTCCATGTCGTGCACTCTACCGTTCTGAACCTGCACCGTAGTTGATCGATCACCGCCTTGCGGTCAAGACCGACAGGCGTCGGTTCCACGCCGTTTGGCCGGGCAAAGGGCCGCATGAAAGCGGCCCCCTCGAGCGCATTACTGCGGCGCGTCCTCGGCCTCTTCGGCCTCCAGCGCCTGCCGTGCAGCCTCGGCTTCCCGCTCGGCCTGCGCCGACGCCTCGGCGGCAATGGCGCGGTATGCCGCCACATTGCGCTGATGCTCCGCATAGGTCTCGGCGAACACGTGACCCTCGGAGGGCGTCGCGCCCTTGGCCACGAAGTAGAGATAGGCGTGCTGATCGGGATTGGCGACGGCACGCAGGGAATCTATGCCGGGATTGGCAATCGGCGTCGGCGGCAGGCCATCGATCTGGTAGGTATTATAGGCCGTCTTTGCCTCGATTTCCGAGCGGCGAATGCCGCGGTCCAGCGTGCTCTGGCCCAGCGTGATGCCATAAATGATCGTCGGATCGGATTGCAGCCGCATGGGCTCGCGCAGTCGATTGACGAAGACGGCGGCGATCTGCGGGCGTTCCGAAGCAACGCCGGTTTCCTTCTCGACGATTGAGGCCAGGATCAGCAGTTCGGCGGGCGAAGCCAGCGGCAGATCGGCGACCCTGTTCTCCCAGACTTCGTTCAGCGCGGTCGTCATGGCGCTCTGCATCTTGTCGAGCACCGACTGGCGCGTATCGCCGGGATTGTAGTCATAGCTGCCGGGCAGAATCGAGCCTTCGGGGGGCAGCGCGTTGATCGAGCCAGTCAGCCGGTCATCGTCATTGATGCGCTGCACCACCTGCCACGCCGTCCAGCCTTCGGGAATTGTCACCGCGTAGCGGATAGGCGTGCCGTTTTCCAGCTCGTTCAGGATTTCAGACATGCTGGCCCCGGCGGGAATGGTGAAGTCACCCGCCTTGATCACCGGGTTCTTCTCAACCCAGTTGCCGACCTGGGTGAAGATCGTGGCATTGCTGATAAAGCCCTGCTCTTCAAGCCTTTGACCAGCCGTGGTGAGCGTATTGCCCGACTCGACGCTGAACAGACGTTCCTGCGGATTTGGGCCATCGCCATAATATTGCGAGGCGACATAGAAAACGCCGCCGCCAAGAACGACGAGGCCGATCACCAGCAGGCCGAGAAGGCCATTCAGAACGTCGATCAGGGCATTGCCCGAGCGGCGGCGGCGACGGATCTTGCGGTCATTCATCGTGTAAGCACCACCCAGGAGAGCCAGTCGTTCCGAACTGCTGGCCGCGTTTCACCTCTGTTGCGCCGAATACGGCGCGGCATTGATCGCATGGACCGCTGCAAAGACAAAGGGCACACCGCGACCGGCGCGATGTGCCCCTCATAAAAATTCGGTCGCTCAGCTGACCTTGCGCATGACCAGCGTGGCATTGGTCCCGCCAAAGCCGAAGCTGTTGGACAGCGCCACATTGATTTCGGTCTTGAAGGCCTTGTGCGGCACCAGATTGATTTCGGTCTCGACCGAAGGATTGTCGAGATTGAGCGTCGGCGGCGCAATGTTGTCGCGCATGGCCAAAAGGCAGAAAATCGCTTCTACCGACCCGGCAGCGCCCAGCAGGTGACCGACAGCCGACTTGGTCGAGCTCATCACCGACTTCGATGCCGCATCGCCCAGCACGCGGGTGACCGCGCCCAGTTCGATTTCATCACCCAGCGGCGTCGAGGTGCCATGGGCGTTGATATAGTCGATGTCGGAAGCCGAAATTCCGGCCCGCTTGATCGCTGCGCTCATGGCGCGGAAACCGCCATCGCCATCGGGCGACGGAGCGGTGATGTGATAGGCATCGCCTGACAGGCCATAGCCGATCACTTCGCCATAGATCTTGGCGCCGCGCGCCTTGGCGCGTTCATAGTCTTCCAGCACGACAATGCCGGCGCCTTCGCCCATGACGAAACCATCGCGGTCCTTGTCATAGGGGCGGGAGGCAGCTGTCGGATTGTCGTTGAAGCCGGTCGAGAGAGCCCGTGCCGCCGAGAAACCTGCCAGCGAAAGCCGGTTGACGCAGCTTTCCGTGCCGCCGGCGATCATGACGTCCGCATCGCCCAGGGCAATGAGACGAGCAGCATCGCCAATGGCGTGGGCGCCGGTCGAACAGGCCGTGACCACCGAGTGGTTTGGACCCTTGAGGCCGAAGCGGATCGACACCTGGCCCGAGGCCAGGTTGATCAGGCGGCCGGGAATGAAGAAGGGGCTGATGCGACGCGGCCCCTTTTCGTGCAGCGTCACGGAGGCATCATAGATGCCGCCGACGCCGCCGATGCCCGAGCCGATCAGGACGCCGGTGCGTTCCTGCTCTTCCTGGGTCTTGGGCTCAACGCCGGCGTCCTGGATGGCCTGCGTAGCCGCAGCCATGGCATAGACGATGAAAGGATCAACCTTGCGCTGCTCCTTCACTTCCATCCATTCGTCGGGGTTGTACTTGCCATCGGCATAGTCCCCGAGCGGAATACGATGGGCGATCTGGCAGGCGATATCGTCGATTTCGAAATCGTCGATACGCTTGGCGCCACTCTTGCCGGCAAGGATGTTCGCCCATGTGGTTTCAACACCACAGCCAAGGGGCGTAACAAGCCCTAGTCCGGTAACGACAACGCGGCGCAATTCCATCATCTGGGCCCGATCCCTGACTTAGCCGACGGCCTTGGTCAGGAAGGATACTGCGTCGCCAAAAGTCTGGATCGACTCGGCAGCATCATCGGGGATCTCGACGGAGAATTCTTCTTCGAACGCCATCACCAGTTCGACCTGATCAAGCGAATCGGCACCCAGATCGTCGATGAAGGAGGCCTTTTCGGTGACCTTCTCGGCATCCACATTGAGGTGTTCCACAACGATCTTGCGGACCCGATCAGCGACATCGCTCATGTTTGACTTCCCTTTTGAAATCTTGGTTCATTTTGCTTCTTATTGGCGGAGAGCCAAATCATCAAGCTCGGTGTTGACCTGCGCAGAGGCAATGTAAGCGGCCTTCTATACGCCCGCAAGACAATGGGGCAAGAGTGACCGGGGCGCGGGGTAACACGTTTTTTCCGGCATATCCAGCCGAAGTGCCCAGCACCCAGGGCTTTAGCCCGCTTTTAGATCATCGCCATGCCGCCGTTCACGTTTAGCGTATGGCCCGTAATATAGGCCGCAGCGTCGCTGGCAAGGAATACGGCAGAGGCCGCAATTTCCTGTGCAGTGCCGAGCCGCCCGGCCGGAACACTGGCGAGAATGGCCTCGCGCTGCTTGTCGTTCAGCTCATCGGTCATGGCCGAAGCGATAAAGCCCGGCGCGATGGAATTGACCGTGATATTGCGGCTCGCCACTTCATGGGCCAGCGCCTTGTTCATGCCGATCAAGCCCGCCTTGGACGCGGCATAATTGCCCTGCCCCGGATTTCCCATCACGCCGACCACCGAGGAAATGCCGATGATGCGGCCCCAGCGCTGCTTCATCATGCCGCGCAGCACGGCCCGGTTGAGGTGGAACGCGGCGGTGAGGTTCACCGCGATCACGTCATCCCATTCCTCATCCTTCATGCGCATGAAGAGATTGTCGCGGGTCATGCCAGCATTGTTGACCAGAATATCGAGCCCGCCCATCGCCACTTCCGCAGCCGGGACCAGCTTGTCGACCTCGTCGAGCTTGGAGAGATTGGCGACGAGGATCGGGCAGTCCTTGCCGATTTCTCTGGCCGTATCCTCCAGCGCACCAACGCGGGTGCCACTCAGGGCGACCGTCGCGCCGGCCTGGGCGAGCGCTTTGGCGATCTCGCGGCCAATGCCACCGCTGGCGCCGGTCACCAATGCGCGTTTGCCAGTCAGATCAAACATTTAGGTCTTCCCCTCGACGAAAGTGATTCAGGCCGCTCAAAAACTGACTCAAGCGCTTAGGAATTGAGTTGAGCAACGAACGCATCGACATCGGCAGGCGCTGAAACGGCCTGCGCGGCTACGTCCGGCGCGATGCGTTTCGCCAGGCCTGTCAGGACCTTGCCCGTGCCCAATTCAACCAGATTGGTCACGCCGCCCTGCCCCGTAAGCCAGGTTACGCTCTCGGTCCAGCGCACAACACCGGTCACCTGCTCCACCAGACGCTGGCGGATCTGTGCCGGGTCCGAAATCGGGCTGGCCAGCACATTGGACACCAGCGGCACGACCAGCGCCTTCATCTCGACTTCGCCCAGCGCCGCCGCCATGGCTTCAGCAGCCGGCTGCATCAGCGCGCAATGGAAAGGCGCGCTTACCGGCAGCAACAGCGCCCGCTTGGCGCCCTTGCCCTTGGCAATCTCAACGGCCCGCTCAACAGCTGCCACCGCGCCCGAAATAACCACCTGGCCCGGTGCATTGTCATTGGCCACGTCACACACATCGCCCTGCGCCGCTTCGGCAGCCACAGCCTTGGCCGTCTCCAGATCAAGCCCCAGCAGCGCTGCCATGGCGCCGTGGCCCACGGGCACGGCCTTCTGCATGGCCTGCCCGCGCGTGCGCAGCAGCCGCGCCGCATCGGTCAGCGAAAATGTGCCGGCCGCGCACAGCGCTGAATATTCACCCAGCGAATGGCCAGCGACGAATTTGGCGTGCTGGGCCAGCGTAACGCCCTTTGCTTCGAGCACGCGCATGACCGCAACGCTCACCGCCATCAGGGCCGGCTGGGCGTTTTCCGTCAGGCGCAGAATGTCCTCAGGCCCCTCAAACATGGTCGCCGACAAACGCTGCCCCAGCGCCTCGTCAACCTCATGAAAGACCGCGCGCGCCTCGGGATAGGTCGCTGCAAGGTCCTTGCCCATGCCAACGGCCTGGCTGCCCTGGCCGGGAAAGGTGAATGCAAATTTGGTCATGGTTGGTCCCCTGCCCTCAACGCCTGTAGTCTCTGCGCGACATATGTTCGGCGGCGTTTGCCGAATGGGTGTGGCAGAGTCAAGGCAAGTCGACGCTGCACCGGCACTTAGGCCGGGCAAAAACGAACCGGCACATCATCGGCCAGATTGATCCGGGAGACAATAAGACAAGCTCGATCTTTACGACTGACTGACAGTCAGTTATACCGACCAGCAGTCAGTCAATGGAAAATTTCCATGCCCCGCGTGGTCAAACATCCGGAAATTCGACGTGCCGAACTCGTATCGGCGGCTCAGGCCCTGTTCTTCGAACGGGGCTATGACGCCACCAGCGTTGAGGACATCATCCGGCGCTCGGGCGTGTCAAAAGGCGCTTTCTACTACTACTTTCCCACCAAGGACGCCGTGCTCGAAACCATGGCCCGGCAGATGGCCGAGACGGCGGTCGCCGACCTGCAGGATATTTTGGACGATCCGGGCCTCAATGCCTTCGAGCAGTTGAACGCCGTGTTCCGCCGCAGCCGTCGTGCCAAAATCGACCAGGCCGCAGAAATTCTGAGCTATTTTGAAGCCCTGTTTCGTCCCGAAAATCTGTCCCTTTACCACCGCATCCACAATGCGGTGAGCGAGGTCATGGCGCCCATCCTGAGCACCATCATAAGCCGTGGTGTTGCTGAACGCTCCCTGACGTCTAATGCGCCGGAGATAACAGCCGAAATTCTCCTCGGACTGGTATCAACGAGCCATCGCAGCGTGGCCAGGCTGTTTGCTGCCCGCAGCGACGAAGAATTTCGTCTGGCGGCGGATGAGTTTGAACGCCGCTGGCGGGCACAGGGCGTCGCCATGGATCGCATTCTCGGCCTGCCCGATGGGAGCCTCGACTTGATAGAGCCCGGTTTTGCAGATGCGATGTTTGCGCACTGGCGGCAAAAGCAGCGGCACGGAGCCTGACAATGCGGTTCTCGATCCACACATTGGGTACGCGCGGCGACCTGCAACCCTATCTGGCGCTGGCCCGCGGCCTCGTGCAGCGCGGGCATGACATGCAGATCATTGCCCCGGCGCAATTCGCCGACATGGTTGAGGCCGAAAATATCACCTTCGCTGCCTTTCCAGCCAAATTCCTGGAACTGCTCGATTCTCAGGAGGCGAAATCCCTCATCGGTCAGTCAAAGCCCGGCTTCGGCGCGGGCCTCAAACTGCTCAAGCACTATCGCGGTATGATGCGGGAGGTGCTGGACATCGAATGGACGGCAGCGCGAGACTTTGCCCCCGACGCTATTCTCTTTCACGCCAAGGCCCTTGGCGCACCCCATATTGCCGCCCGCCTCGGCATTCCGAGCTTTCTTGCTTCGCCCCTGCCCGGCTTCACGCCCACCAGCGCCTTTACCACGCCAATACTGCCCTTTGCCTCGCTCGGGCCGCTCAATTGGTTGAGCCATGGTCTGATGATTCATGGCGGCGGCTTAATCTTCAGGAACACCATCGGCCAGTGGCGACAGGAAAGCCTCGGGCTGCCGAAAGGCAAGCCTGCACGTCCGCTGGGCACGCTTTATGGCTATAGCCCTCATGTGCTGCCAAAGCCTGCAGATTGGGGC
>JAEYTY010000013.1 GCA_023433775.1 Pseudomonadota bacterium
GCAAGAGTTCGAGAGTCTTCTGCTCCGTCCATTTTTTTTGCGTCGCAGAGTTGACAGTGTCCGGCTTTCTTGGGTTCGACGGGTGCAAAACAGGAAGGGCAAAATTCAAAGGCCAGATGCCCTAATGCGGCAAATGTAAGCGCCGCATCGTCAAAATCTGCGAGGGAATGACCTAGGTGTTTGATAAATTCCTCTGCGTCAGAAATCTCGAATTCGAGTGTCTGAATGTCACCTTCCAGGCGCGTGACTACGCGACGCGCGACAGTGAGGTTTTTCGAGTTCTGACTTCGCAGCGACTTGAGTTTCTCAATGTCGCTCGAATCCTCTTTAGCCTGCGTCATCGCGCCAATTGTTCGGAGCAAATTCTCGCGGTCAGAGTTCATCGCGCTGATTGCTGCCGAGATATGCTCAACTAAGATATTTTCATCGTATCCAGAAGCTATAGCTACCAGTGAACGATATGTCGCCACCGCCTCTTTGTACTGCTGCTCGGTTTCTCTCAGTAATATCTGTTTTTCAAAGAGGTCGTATCCTCCGATGCCAAGAAGTAGGTCACCAACAGCCTGTCGTGTTTGCCATGTATCAAAATTCTCATCGCGGAAGATGCGCTGAATCGGCGTAAGTTGGTCGACATATAGAAGCCGTAACATCTGATGCATTGTGATGTTGCTCGATCCGTCGCTGATCGACTCCGGAAGTCCAATGGCCTTGAATAGGACTTGGCTGAAACTGTAACCATGCTCCGGGCGTCGATAGGGGAGTTCCTGCCAAACGCCGGCTACAGCAGATAGCGCTTGATCCATGGGGCCGAAACAAATCCCCATAGGCCGGGTGCCAGTCGTTGAGGGATGTCGCCGCAATGTCAAAACACCAGATGGTGTTAGCACTTGGAGCAGTACGCTCTCCGCTCTAGATGCTGATTCCTTCCACTCTTTTAGGTCGCCACCAAGGCCAAAATAGATGAAATCGGCCAGCGTCGACTTTCCTGATCCATTCGACCCGTGAATAATGTTTACGCCCGGGTGAAAAAGCTCATCATAAAGGACATGTGACCCCCGAGTAACTACCATGCGCTGAACTTGGAGAGATGAGATCATGCTATTGGGCCTCGCGAAGGCAAGCCTGCGCGACGAACAAGCCCGTCAACACCAGTCATCGGCAAAGCACCCAGATCATCAACAATGAACCGTATTAATGCTGAGGATGCCGCGTTCATCTCATGAGCGTGTCTGAGCAAATCGGCCGGTGCCTGGTTGGCGTCCAGACACGCACGGCGCTCTAGCAAGGCTTCGCGACCGAGCAGGCCCATGCCCGCTAACTGCTTTAAGGCGGTCAGTTGGTATATTTGCAAATCCTGCCAAATTGACGCTGTGCCAGGAAGCCTGACAAAACTTTCCTCTTCCTTTTTGACCGCCAAGTCCTTCAGTTTGTCCCGGAGCTCCATGGTTAGCTTCATCCGATAAAGCAACGAGGGAAACATCAAGAACATGTCGAGTACCCGCAACTGCTCAAGCAACAGCGGCCCATCTTTGGCGGCCAGCAGCCTGATCATGCGAAAAATACAATGGTAGGGGTCGCGTGACGCGTACCAAATTCTGAACTCAGCCATTGTCCCACGCAAGGTGACAATTGCCAGCAAGGTAGTACAACGCACCGTCTACCAGACTTGCCGTAAGGGGATCTGTGCTAGGTGCGTCAAGCGAAAGGCACGGAGAAACTACACTATCTTGAATAATTTGATCAATTGCGGCGTGCCCAACACCCTCTGCAATAGCTCGAGCAACATGACGATTGAACCGGCTCTCGACTTCTGACATGAGGCGAGTATAGCGCATCACTGCGGCTGGCTGGGCTATGTTGCGCTGGAGCGCCATGTTGAAGCGCTCCTTCTTGCGTTTTGCATCTCGGATTGCATAGCCTCGTCCAACGTCTATCAGCTTCTGTTCGAGGTCTCGCCGGTCGTCCTCAGCAACAGTGGTGAAATACTCAAAATCATGCATGACGTCGGACGATAGTCCATGCAATTCCGGCGATATGACATCTTGATTTTCGCTATTGCCGGAGATGTCGGCGTGCGACTCTAGGGGCACGAAACCCTGAGAACGCTTTTGAGCGTTCAGTAATTTCTTCACGAGGCGGCATATGGATAGATAGACCGGAGAAGCTTGGTCAACACACTTGCATATGTTAACGTGGTCAGATTGCACCGCGATCGGTTCACTTCCTAACAGTCCTGGATTTGCAGAGACCTTGTCTACGACCTGAACCCCAGAGGTCTTCTCTGTTTCATAGAACGAGAAGACTTTTAACGTTCTTGCGCGGCTACGGAATGAATCATTCAAATCTACGAGCGCATCCTCGGCATGGACGAGTTGCTTCGTTTGCTTGCTGAGAAATTTACCCACTAGGTGATTAACTGACGTCACCATATTTGCACCGGTGTGCGGCGTGCCAAGAAACGCCACTCCGGCAACAGACCGACCAAGTTCTCTATAGTCACTGTCAACGGACTCTGCGCAGCGACGTAGCATTTGTTTTACAACCAGCCCGCCTAGGCTATGGCAAATGAACAAGGTCGAGGGTGCAATAACATCGCGACTCAACATCGAGTCCATGAAGACGGACGCTATGTCCTGAAGGGATGCGCCTTCGCCAGTCAGAAAACCAGCAAGCTTGCTAGAGTTGTAACCAAAACAGTACACTCGACAACTGCCGAATTTAGCAGCGAGCCATTTCGGCCAAAACGCGTCTGGTGGCGCCTTCCAACTCTCCAGACGGTCGCCGCCAAGCCCATGTACAAAAACGATATCCAAGAATGGAGAAGCGATCTGCGCAGAGTCGGGATCTGCAAAGATCTCGATCATTCCTTCCGACAATGGAACGCCCCCGCCATTACAAGTCGTAGTCGCTTATATGTTGGCGTCGCGGTGTGTCGCAATACAAAGATTTATACCGTAATTCTTGTTGGGGGATGAAGCGCTCAGCCCGCGGGACGTTTAAAGGCCCGGAAGGGGAAGAAACGCCTCATCCGCCCGCCATTCGACCTCACCACTCAAGCATAGCTTTCGTGGCCTCCTCTTCTTGCGCGGCGCCACAGCGCCGCTGGTCCTTCGGACACGCAGCGGAGTCTCATGGCATTCTCCCCTCAAATCTCCCCACTGGGGAGATTGGCTCTATCGGGACGGATCGAAGCCTAACGCCTCCCTCATCAACTCCTCCGCCGCTTCCGCCATGGCGCTCTCCCGGCCTTCGCCAAATATCGGTTCCTTGCCGATGTCGAGCAGCACTGGCACGGCGAGGGGGGAGATTTGGGTTAGGGGTTGGTGGATGATGTGGGTGCGGACGCGGGCGAGCATCTGGCCGAGGCGTTCTATGTCGAGGAGGCCGCGGGCGGCGTCGCGTCTGGTGGCTTCGATGAGGATGTGGTCGGGCTCGTGCTGGTAGAGCACGTCGTAAATCAGGTCGCTGCTCATGGTGATCTGGCGGCCGGATTTTTCCTTGCCGGGGTGGCGGCGCTCGATGAGGCCGGAGATGATGGCGCAGTTGCGGAAGGTGCGCTTCATGAGGGCCGATTCATCGAGCCAGGCTTCGAGATCATCGCCCAGCATGTCTTCGGCAAAGAGTTCATCGAGGGAGAGGCGATTGGTGCGGATGAGGGCCGAAAGATCACCCAGGCCCCAGATGGCCAGCGCATATTCGGACGCGACGAAGCCGAGGGGGCGGGCGCGCATCCGCTCGAGGCGTCTTGTCAGCAACATGCCCAGCGTCTGGTGGGCGAGGCGGCCTTCGAAGGGGTAGCAGACGAGGAAATTATTGCTGCCGCGCGGGAAGGTTTCGACGAGGAGGCTATCGCGCCTTGGGAGCTGGGACACGTCGCGCTGGAGGCGGAGCCAGTCGCTGACCTGATTGGGCAGCTTTGACCAGTCGGACGGCGTGTCGATGATGCGGCGGACGCGCTCGGCCAGATAGGTCGAGAGGGGGAATTTGCCGCCCATATAGGAGGGAATTTTCGGGTCTTTGGCGAAGGCGCGGGAGACGAAGGCTTCATTGTCCTTCATGCCCTCGAAGGCGACGATTTCGCCGCCGAAAATGAAGGTATCGCCGGGGGTGAGCGTGCCGAAGAAATATTCCTCCATTTCGCCCAAGACACGGCCGCCGGCGCCTATGGGGCCGGTGGTGCGGCCGCGCTTTTGTTCCTTGCTGCGAATGAGGCGGACACGAACCATGGGCTCTTCGACAATGGTGCCGATATTGAGCCTATATTGCTGGGCCACCTGCGGATTGGCGATGCGCCAGAGGCCGTCGGGGGTTTGGCGGAGGCGGGCATAGCGCTCATAGGCCCTGAGGGCATAGCCGCCGGTGGCCACGAAATCGAGAATGCGGTCAAATTTTTCGCGCGGCAGATCGCGATAGGGCCAGGCGCGGGTGATTTCGGCATAGAGATCATCGGCGTGGAAGGGGGCGGCGCAGGCCATGCCGAGGACATGCTGGGCGAGGACATCATAGCCGCCGGGGAGCGGTTCCTCGCTATCCTGATGGCCCTCGGCGACGGCTTCGACGGCAGCTTCGCATTCGAGCACTTCGAAGCGATTGGAGGGGACCAGCAGGGCTTTGGACGGATCATCGAGCCGGTGATTGGCGCGGCCGATGCGCTGGAGCATACGCGAGGAGCCCTTGGGGGCGCCGACCTGCACGACGAGATCGACATCGCCCCAATCGATGCCGAGATCGAGGGTGGAGGTGCAGACCACGGCTTTCAATTTGCCCGAGGACATGGCGGCCTCGACCTTGCGGCGCTGTTCGACCGAGAGGGAGCCATGGTGGAGGGCTATGGGGAGCATGTCCTCGTTAATGTCCCAGAGGCCCTGGAACAGCATTTCGGCCTGGGAGCGGGTGTTGACGAAGAGCAGCGTCGTTTTGTGCTGCTTGATGATTTCGTAGAGATCGGGGCGGGCATAGACGGCGGAATGGCCGGCCCAGGGGAGGCGCTGTTCGGTTTCGAGAATGGCGAGTTCAGGCGGGGCACCGCCCTGCATGTGCAACAGCTCGGTGGGGCGGGATGGATTGGGACGGGCGATCCAGTCGCGGAGAATTTCGGGCTGGGCGACGGTGGCGCTGAGGGCGGTGATGGCCATTGTGGGCGCGAGATGGGCGAGGCGCGCGAGGCCGAGGGCGAGCAGATCGCCGCGCTTGCTGGCGACGAGGGAATGAAGCTCATCGAGGACGACACGGCGCAGGGAGCCGAACATCAGTTCGGCCTGGGGGTGGGAGATGAGCAGGGCCAGTTGTTCGGGCGTGGTGAGGAGGATGTGCGGCGGCCTGGTGCGCTGGCGGGCGCGGCGGGAGGCTGGAGTATCGCCGGTGCGGGACTCGACGGAGATGGGCAGGCGCATTTCGGCAATGGGGGTGGAGAGATTGCGCTGGACGTCGACGGCGAGGGCCTTGAGCGGGGAGATATAAAGGGTGTGGAGACCCTCAAAACGGGTCTCGGCCAGATCGGCCAGGGTGGGCAGGAAACCGGCCAGAGTCTTGCCGGCGCCGGTGGGAGCGATGAGCAATTGCCCGGCGCCAGACTGGTAGGAGGCGAGGACATCGAGCTGATGCCGGCGGGGGGACCAGTTGCGGGTGGCGAACCAGTTGGTGATGATGGGGGGGAGAGGCTCGGGCGGAAAAGTTGACACGGAGCACCTGATACAAATCAGCCGGAGCCTATATGATGGACGGAACCCTGCCAAACGGAGTGGCGCGATGAGCGATGGGAAAGCGCTTCGGCTGACGCCGCAGGAGGCTCGTTCGCGGCTGGTGCCGCATATTTTGGAGATGGAAAGCCAGGCGCAGGGGCAGCGGATTGCCATTGGCATTGCCGGTGGGCCGGGCGTGGGCAAATCGACGCTTTCGGCGGAGCTGGTGACCATGCTCAATGCGGTCCGGCCCGGCAGCGCAGCGCTGGTGCCCATGGATGGTTTTCATATGAAGCAGGACAAGATCGAGGCCATGGGGCAGGCCGAGTACAAGGGCGCGCCGCATACCTTTGAGGGCGCGGAATTTGTGAGTTTTCTGCACCATCTCAAACAGGCCCATGAGGCGGTGAGCGGGCCGGGCTATAGCCGGAAAATCGAGGATGTGGTGGAGGGCGCCTTTACCGTGCAGCCCGAGGTTCGGGTGCTGGTGGTGGAGGGCAATTACCTGCTGCTGACGGAGGGGCCCTGGGCGGGGGTGAAGCCATTGCTGGACTATGCAGTGTTCCTTTATGTGCCGCGCGATCTGGTGGCGTCGCGGCTGCTGAAGCGGCACGCGGCGGAGGGATTGTTTTCGGACGAGCGCAATCGAGCCCATATCGCGCGAACCGATCTGCCCAATTATGATCTGGTTGATGGATCGCGCGAGCGGGCCGATGTGGTGATCGAACTGGCGGTGACGCATTAGGGGACGGAAAATCCGTCCCCTGCCCTATCTTGATCAATAGCGCGCCACGGCATCGCTGGCGGGGAAGGTTTCATCGACCGCTTCGTCGGTTTCGTCCCATTGTTCAGGCTGGTCGGCCTGGGCCTCTGGACCGGCATCGCGCACCTGAACCGGCGCCTCCTGCGGGCCGGGCTTGATGCCGTCGCGCATGGCGGCTGCTTCGTCATGGGTATGGAGCGGCACGGGGGTATTGCCGGCTTCGAGCTGATCGAGCGCCAGGGCGACGCGGGCGGCTATTGCGGCGTCATATTCATGGTCGGGGGCGGTTGCTTCATAGGCGTGCAATTGCTCGCCATTGATGCCGACAAAGGCCGCCATCTGATCGATATCAAGGCCCAATGCGATGCGGCGATTGTGATCGCCCTTGGGCTGGAAGGGTGAATCGGCGTTGTAAATCTGCGTAACCATTGGCCAAACTCCTTTTGCAGAAGGAATGAGGCCGCGCGCCCAATGGCTGCATCACAAATGGTGTTACTCGGCGCGACCGGCGCTCCAATCATCGGTGCGGGTGCCGACCATCTGCGAAATATTGGTCTTGCCGGCGGCGCGGGTGGCGGCGACGAGGCCGCGCTTGACGCGCTCGAGCAGATCGAGGCCGCCAAAGACCAGTGCCGAATAGAACTGGATGGCATTGGCGCCGGCCTCGAACTTGGCGAGAGCGGTCTGGGGCGAATGAATGCCGCCCACACCGATGATGGGCAGAGTGCCGACGCGCTGACGCATCTGGGCGAGACGGCGAGTCGAAAGATTGAACAGTGGCTTGCCGGAGAGGCCGCCGGTTTCAGTGGCATATTCCATGCCCACGACCGTCTCGCGCGACACGGTGGTGTTGGAGACGATGAGGCCATCGAGGTCGGTGGCCAGGATGACCCGGGCGATGGCATCCATGCCGGCCTCATCGAGATCGGGCGCGATCTTGAGGAAGATCGGCACGCGCGTCTTTGCCTTGGCGCGAGCGGTGAGCACCTCGCCCAGGAGGCGCTTCAGGGCCTCGTCGGCCTGGAGATTGCGCAGGCCGGGGGTATTTGGCGAGGAGACGTTGACGGTGAGGTAATCGGCCAGGTCGGCGAAGCGCTTCACCCCAAGTACATAGTCGGCGACGAAATCGGCGCTGTCCTTGTTGGCACCGATATTGATGCCGAGGGCCGCGGCGACGCGGCGGCCGGCGAGATTTTCGAGCAGGGCCTCGTGGCCCTCGTTGTTGAAGCCCATGCGGTTGATGACGCCGC
>JAEYTY010000054.1 GCA_023433775.1 Pseudomonadota bacterium
ACCCTCAATTGCCAAAAGCAAGGCCGCGTTTGAAACTGCCCGCGCCGAGTTCGAAGCGGCCATTGCCGCAAAGCCTGACTTGAAGGCCGTGGCCGTCTATGCGGGTACCGACTCGATCTACTTTGCAGATCCAGCCGGCGCTGCTGAACTGCTCGATCTGCGGAATTGGGGCCTCGACCTTATATCGCCTGAGGGGGTTGATGCCGCCGGGAACAACTATTTCGAGACCGTCAGTTGGGAAAATGCTGACAAATACCCGGCTGACCTGATCCTCGTTGACAATCGGTCCGCCTCCACCATGAAAACCGCCTTGGCCCAGCCGACCTGGACGCTGAATCCCGGTGCTGCTGCCGGACAGGTCACCGACTGGCCGGCCTATTGGCTTCGAAATTATGACGCCTACGCCAGCGAACTGGCCAAGCTGACGGCCGCCGTCAACGCTGCCGATGCCTCCGTCGTTCCCTGATCCAGGCCATGGACGATACGGCATCTTTCCATAGACGAAAGGCAGCCCGGCTCTCTGTCGGGCTGCTGGCAATGGGTGCTGCACTCCTGGCCATTGCAACATTGTCCATGGCGACCGGCGCCCGCGCTATTCCGCTGGAAAATGTCTGGGGGGCATTGACCGCATACGATCCCAATTCGACTGATCACCGTATCGTTCTCGACCTCCGCCTGCCGCGCACCATTGTCGGTCTCATGGTCGGCGCCGCACTCGGTCTCGCCGGCGCCGTCCTGCAGGGCGCCACCCGCAATCCGCTGGCCGATCCATCGATTCTCGGCATCAATGCCGGCGCCGCGCTCTTCGTCGTTCTCGGCATCGCCTTTTTCGGCTTTTCCCAGCTGAGCGCCTATGTCTGGGTGGCCTTTGCCGGCGCCGCGGCCGCCATGGCCGTGGTCTACTTCGTTGCGGCTCTCGGCCGCGAAGGCGCAACTCCGGTCAAGCTGGCCCTGGCCGGCGCTGCCGTTACCGCCGTGCTCCACGCCATCATCAACGCCATCCTCCTCACCAATACCCGCACGCTCGACGAGGTCCGCTTCTGGCAGGTTGGCTCTCTCGCCGGGCGCAGCATGGATATCGCGGTGCAGGTCGCCCCATTCCTCACCGTCGGCGCCGTATTGGCCATCGCCACAGCCCGTCTGCTCGATGGCCTCTCCATGGGCGAAGATGTCGCCCGCGCTTTGGGCCAGCGTGTCGGCCTGTCCCGTGCCCTGGCCGCATTGGCCGCCGTCATCCTGGCCGGGGGCGGCGTCGCTGCCGCCGGGCCTATCGCCTTTGTCGGCCTCACCATCCCCCACATCGCCCGCGCCATAACCGGCCCGGGCTATCGCTGGATTCTGCCCTATTCCATGCTCATGGCCCCGATCCTGCTGCTGGGCGCCGACATCATGGGCCGTGTCATTGCCCCGCCGGGCGAAGTGCAGGTGGGCATCGTCACGGCCTTCCTTGGCGCGCCGTTCTTCATCGCGCTGGTGCGCCGTCGCAAGCTGGCCGCGCTATGACCCTGACCCTTCCCGTCCAGCAAGTCACTGTCGCCCGCACGCGCCGGGCCACGCGCCGCTTCAAGGTCACGCTCGGTCTTGCCCTCGCAACGCTCCTCGCCTTCGCCTTCGCGCTCTATCTGGGCGATTATCCCGTGCCGCCCCCCGAAATCATCCGCGCGTTGTTCTCGCCCATCACCGGCCTTGCCGATCGCGGCGTCGACTTCATCGTCCTTCAGGTCCGCCTCCCGCGCGCCGTGCTTGCGGTACTGACTGGGGCATCCTTCGGCCTGGCCGGCATCATTTTCCAGACCTTGCTGCGCAATCCCCTGGCCAGCCCCGACATTATCGGCATCGCCCATGGCGCCAGCGCCGCCGCAGTCTTCTGCATCATCATGCTGGGCTGGACCGGCCTCGCCGTCTCCTTCGGCGCCTTTGCCGGTGCGCTGCTTACGGCGCTCGCCATCTATCTCCTCGCCTGGCGCAATGGCGTCACCGCCTATCGCGTCGTGCTGATCGGCATCGGCATGGCCGCCATGCTGGCCGCCGTGATTTCCTATCTCTTCACCCGCGCCCGCATCAACGAAGTGCAACAGGCCCTCGGCTGGATGGTCGGCAGCCTCAATGCCGCCCAGCAGGGAGACGTTCTTGTCCTCTCCGCTGCCATGCTGGTTCTCGTCACCCTGCTGATCTTTCTGGTGCGCGGCCTCGATGCCCTGGAGCTGGGCGACGACACCGCCCGCGCTCTTGGCGCCCGAGTGGAATTCTCCCGCCTCGGTCTGATGCTGGTCGCGGTCGGCTTTGCAGCCTTCGCCACGGCCTCTGTCGGCCCGGTTGGTTTCGTGGCCTTCGTATCAGGCCCGCTGGCGCGCAGCCTGCTCAACGGGGCAGGGCGCGGTTTTCTGCAGGCCGCCCTTGTCGGCTCTCTTGTTATGCTGATGTCCGACCTCGTCGCCCAGCACGCGCTCCCGACCGTCCAATTGCCCGTCGGCGTCGTCACTGGCGGTTGCGGCGCGATCTTCCTGCTCTGGCTGCTGGTGGCCTCTGGCCGTTCCGGCCGCGTCAATTAATCGGAGGCAAGCATCATGTCCGCCAATCACAAAATGCTCGCCGCCGGTCTCGACCTCGCCTATGGCGACAAACAGATCGTTTCGGCGCTCGACCTGACCATTCCGTCCGGCCAGCTCACCGTCATCGTCGGCGCCAATGCCTGCGGAAAATCCACGCTGCTACGCGGTTTTGCCCGTCTCCTCGCGCCAAAGCGCGGTGCCGTCTATCTCGATGGCCAACCCATCCATCAGCTGCCCACCCGCGACGTCGCCACCATTCTCGGCGTGCTTCCCCAGTCGCCCATCGCCCCCGATGCCATCACCGTGGCCGATCTCGTGGGCCGTGGCCGCTACCCCCATCAGGGCTGGTTCCGCCGCTGGACGCCCGAGGACGATGTGGCCGTCGCCGAAGCACTCGCCGCCACCGACACTGCCGATCTCGCCGAGCGCCCGGTCGACGAACTCTCGGGCGGCCAGCGCCAGCGCGTCTGGATCGCCATGGCGCTCGCACAGCAGCCCGAAATCCTGCTGCTCGACGAACCGACCACCTTCCTCGACATCAATCACCAGGTCGAAGTGCTCGATCTGCTGACCGATCTCGTCCGCAATCGCGGTCGCACCGTGGTCGTGGTCCTCCATGACCTCAACCTCGCCTGCCGCTACGCCGATCACATCGTCGCCATGAAATCCGGCCAGATCGTCGCCGAGGGCCGTCCGGTCAATGTCGTCACCGAACAAGTGGTCAAAACCGTCTTTGGCATCGATTCGCGGATTGTCGTCGATCCGGTGTCGCAAACCCCGATGATCGTCCCCATCGGCCGCCACCACACTGGCGCAGCCGCACTGGCCCAGGCGGTCTAGTCCTCTGGGGTCATTAAAAAAAACTTAAGTTCTCTGGAACCCGAAACCCCGCGCCACGTTTGTGCTGCACGAAGGGGAGGTGACCATGAATTTCAGTTGGACCAGTTTGACTCTTGCGCAGCGTCAGGCCCTCTCGGCCCTTTGTCAGCGCGGCCCATCCTCGCTCTCATGCGAGCTGGCCGAACAGCTGATCAATCTCGGCCTCGCCGAACGCTTCGGCGCTTCCACCTACCGCGTTAGCCCGCTGGGCAGCACAATGGTGCCGGGTGCTTCAATTCATTGATTCTGCAGGTACTTAGTAGTGGCGGGCCTAACCCCACAAGGCGAATTGCGGCGCTCAGAGGCCGACAGCCTTTCGCAATAGATCATTGGCGCGGCCTTGCCAGCCGGGGCCAGTGGCCTTCAAGCGGTCCACCAGGTCCGCATCCAGACGTATATTGATATGTTTCTTGGGATGCGAAAGGCGAGGGCGTCCGCGCTTGACGAGTTTTCCGCCCTCATGTTGATCGGCTTGCTCGAACCAGGCATCCGTCAGTTCCGGTGCATCGTCGGGATCAATCCAGGTATCCGGCATATCGTGCTTGCTCTCGCTCATTGGCCTTCCTCATCGAAATCACGTGCCGTGCCTCACCTCGTTGGGTCCAAACGACAACCACCATCCGTTGTCCGAGGTATCCCACGCTGATCATACGCACTTCGCCGTAATCGAACCGATCATCCGGCCAATCATAAGTACGGCCCGCAAACACTTCGGTCGCCAAAGCGAAGTCCAAACCTCTCTGAGCCAGAGTGTCGTCCCGTTTCATGGGGTCGAACGTGATCTGCACCGATTAAATGTATCCACAATAATGCTAGAGGTCAAGGTTTTGGCGGTTCACAGCCGATGAACGGCAAATTGACCCTTTTGTCCAAATGCAAGCGAGACGATGCAAGCGTTGAACTACGTTAGGCACCATTGCGGGCGACTATAAATTGAAAACCCTGGTACGCCCAAGGGGAATCGAACCCCTGTTCCCGCCGTGAGAGGGCGGTGTCCTGACCGCTAGACGATGGGCGCGGAGCGAGGAACTCGAGGCTGGCATTTAGCGGTCCCGCCAGCAAGGGGGAATGGTACGCCCTAGGGGAATCGAACCCCTCTCTGCACCGTGAAAGGGTGCCGTCCTAACCGATAGACGAAGGGCGCTTAAGCGCTGGTGGTCGTATAATTGGGCCTTCGCTGATGCGCAACCCATTTGCGTCGTCCTGCGACGATTTTTTCAACAGCCTGAGAAAGTCACTGGCCGATTGCGGCCACGCGGGCGGTCGCGCACGTCAACATGGATGAAACTGCGGCCCGGATAACAGCCCAGTCCGCCCACGCTGCCGCTGTTCATTGCAAAAGCGATCAGCCGGCTCTTGTCGACGCCCGGAATGTAGAAATCGGCGGCCATGCATTTCATGTGATAGGAGCTTTCCGCCCCGCCGGCGGATGCATTGTGCCAGGGCGTGCGATAGCCCGAGCTCATGACGACCTTCTTGCCGAAATGGCCCTCAAACTCCCAGATCAGGAATCGCAGCTTTGGCGAGAGGCACAGCGCGTTGACATTGCTGGAACTGACAAAGGTGCCCCAGTCCGATTTTAGGCCGTTATAGCCCGCACCGCTGCTGCTGGCGAACATGGCCATGGGCATACAGGCCGCCAGAAGCGGGGCGGTCAAAGCAATGGCAAGGATGTTTCGGACTGGCTGCGGCATGGCGACTTTCCCGTGGCCGGCGTCGCGCAAATGCAACAGGCAATGGGGCTTGGGGTTCAGTCGCTAAAATTAGATCGGTTTCGCTAACCGCGCGCTAAGCAGCACGGTGAAGATCGGGTTAACGATGGCGGGGCCGCCCAAAAACGATCGGCCCCGCGCGCTTGGCTTACCAGACGCCGGTATTGGGCATCGAAGCCCAGGGCTCCTCGGGGTCGAGATGGCCGTCCTGGATCAGTTCAACCGAAATCCCGTCAGGCGAGCGCACAAAGGCCATGTGGCCGTCGCGGGGTGGGCGGTTGATGACAACGCCCATGTCCGACAGGTGCTGGCACAGCGCATAGATGTCCTGGACGCGATAGGCCAGGTGGCCGAAATTGCGTCCGCCCGTATATTCTTCCGGGTCCCAGTTATAGGTCAGCTCGACCTCGCCACCCGAATCGCCCGGCGCGCTGAGAAAGATCAGCGTGAAACGCCCTTTTTCGTTTTCGACGCGGCGCACTTCTTGCAGCCCCAGACCTTCGCAATAGAAGCGCAGGCTCTCCTCGACATTGGTCACGCGAACCATGGTGTGCAGGAATTTCATAAAATTCTCCTTGGTGGCCTTGGGTTTGACCCGGCCTAGCAAGCCCAATGGCGGGCGGCAACATCAGGTTGCCGCGTCCGGGCAACAAAATTGCAAGACCTTCTTAACTTTTGATGTTGAATCGGCCACAGTGTGTCCAATCGTGTAAGAGTATCCGCAGCGGCGGGGCGTAGGAAAAGGCGTTGGGGACCATGGGGGCCAAGGTCAGTGGCGAAGGCGGCGATTCCGTAAATCTGTCTCACGAGGCAGGTGCGGATAGCCATGAGGGTGCTGCCGGTCAGCAGTCATCCCTCGATACCATCGAAATTGCCGGCTCGATCAAGTGGTTTGATGCGGGCAAGGGTTTTGGCTTCATCGTGCCGGACAATGGCATGGCCGATGTTCTCCTGCACGTGACCTGCCTGCGCCGCGATGGCTACCAGACCGCCTACGAGGGCGCGCGCATCGTTGTCGAAGCGCTCAATCGCCCCGGCGGCCTTCAGGCGTTCCGCATCGTCTCGATGGACGAATCCACCGCACGCCATCCTTCGCAAATGCCGGCCCCGCGCACCCATGTGGTGGTCGAGCCCACTTCGGGCATGGTCCGGCTCGAAGTGAAATGGTTCAACCGCATTCGCGGCTTCGGCTTCCTCTCCGCAGGCGAGGGCACGCCGGACATTTTCGTCCATATGGAAACCCTGCGCCGCTTCGGCATCACCGAATTGCGCCCCGGCCAATATGTGCTGGTGCGCTATGGCAATGGCCCCAAGGGCCTTATGGTCGCCGAAATTCGGCCCGATGGATGGGGTGACGCTCCCTCGTCGCATTAGCGGCGCGAGAATCGTCACGATTTCTCAGCGGATTGTCTCATGACCAGTTTTTTGCGCCGCCTTGCCGGCTTGGCCACTATTGTCGTCATCGGCCTTGCCCTTGCGGCCTGCAACAATGATGGCCGCCTGGTGCTCCACACCGACGGCGACGCGCACGAATTCACCGTTGAAGTCGTCGATACCCAGGAAACCCGGGCCCAGGGCCTGATGAACCGCATGGATCTGGCGCCAAACGCCGGCATGTTGTTCGATTTCCTTGAAGAGCGTCCGGTGTCGTTCTGGATGATGAACACCTTCATCCCGCTCGACATGATCTTCATCGGCGCCGATGGCATTGTGCGCAATATTCACGTCAATGCGCGTCCGCATGACCGGACCTCGATCCCGTCAAACGCACCGGTACAATATGTGTTGGAAATCCCCGGTGGCCGCTCGGTCGAGCTTGGCCTGAAGCCCGGCGACCGCGTAGAGCACGCGCGCATCAAAACCCAGAACTAGAGTGGTTCCTAGAGCCGCGCGACGACCATGCAGTCGATCACGGCCCAAAGATGCAGGCTTGCGCCAGCCACCACAAACACATGCCAGAGCGCATTCTGGAAATGCAGCTTTTCCCAGAGGTGGAAGACAATCCCGGCCGAATAGGTGACGCCCCCGGCCAGCAAGAGCCACAGCGTGCTGCTCGGCAAAACCTGTCCCAGTGACTGGAACACCAATATCCCGCTCCAGCCGATTGCCAGATAAAGCCCGATGGCGACACGGCCAAAGCGTTCCGGCACGATGAGCTTCAGCGCCACGCCGACCAGCGATGCGCCCCAGACGAGGCTCATCATCACCGTGCCCGCCGGCGTTCCGCCGATCACCGCCAGAAATGGCGTGTAGGAGCCCGCGATGAACAGAAAAATCGCCGCTTGATCGAAGCGGGCCAGCGCCATCTTTACCGGTGAAACCGGCCACAGATTATAGGCCATCGACACGCCGAGAACGACGATCAGCGTTGCAACATAAACCGTCAGCGCCGGCACCGCCTCGGGCGCCGTGTGCAGCAGCGAAAATGTCAGCAGGATCGACCCGGCGGCAATCGCCACCACCAGTCCCAGAATATGGACGACAGCGTCCACGACGAGTTCAGCGACAGAGTAGGGCCGTTGTTCACGGCTCCACCAAGAATATCGTGCGATTGGTTTGGCGTCGGTCATGGCGTGTCTCCTGCGCCCATCGTGTGGCGCTGATGTGACCAGATCCTTGCCACGACTGGATAACCGCTCGGCATCGTAAAGCGTTGCCCAAGATTTCTGGTGAACAAGGGCTTTCCGCCCTGCGGGGCCCCTTGACGGGTAACACTGGCGTTACTTTAACGCTGGCTATGACCGCCAGAACAAAGCCGCCCGTCGATACCTATTCCGCAATTGCCGATGCGACGCGTTGCCGGATCGTGGAATTGCTGTCCGCCAGGCCCATGCCCGTCCACACATTGGCCGACGCCTTCTCCATCAGCCGCCCCGCCATTTCCCGCCACCTGCGCGTCCTCAAACAGGCGGGGCTGGTCAGCGAGGTAAAAAAGGGCCGCGAAAATCTATACGCCCTGCGCCCGGCAAAGCTCGCCAAGGCCATCGCCTGGCTGGAAATTTTTGGCACCACCCCGGCCAGCAAAACTGCCGCGTCGGTTGAAACTGTCGCTGAAAAGGCGCTCGAGACCGCACCCGTCGCCTTGGCTGCAGCCGCTCCCGAGCCTGTGCCCATCGTCGTCACTGCGCCCAAAGAACCAGAGCAGACCCCGGAACCAGTCGTGCCGAAACCTGCTGCACGCAAAAAGCCCGAGCCGGTCAACCAGATGGGTTTTGATTTTTAGCGGACAGAAGCCGAAAGCACTTCGGCCTGCGCCGGGTTTATCTCGGCCCTCGTGGCTTCACCAAACAGCGCTTTTTCCAGGTCCGATGGTGACCACATGATCTGGCTCGGGCTGAGCCTTCCCTCAAACGCGCCGAGTGCGGCCCGCGCGCCCATCGCGATGGGCCGGATATCGCGCACCAGAATCTGCGAGGCGGCCAGCGCCGCCGCAATATCCTTGCGCTGGTCGCCGACATACCAGATCACGTCAGATTTGCGCAGGTCGCGCCCGATATTGTCCAGCGCCGCCAGAATCGAATCCGGCCAGGGCTTGCCGCGCGCCACGTCCTCGCGGAACACGCAGGCTGAGAAAAATTTACGCAGGTCAAAGGCGTCGAGCACGTCTTCGCCATAGCCGCGTCCCAACCCATTGCTGACCAGGCCCAGCGTCACGCCATTGGCGCGCAGCCGTTCCAGAATCGCCCGCATGGTCGGGCAGGGGACCAGCATGTCCTCCACCGATTTGCGGCGAACCTTGTGAATGGCGCGATGCACCAGCAGTTTCGGCGTCTTGCCCGTCGCCGCCCTGTGGCGGCGCAACAGCCGGAAGCGCGCGACGAGACGCCCGCCCCGATGCGAACAATCATCAAGGAATTCAAGCACCTGCAGCACGCGCGGATTGACGTGATGCACCAAAGTGCCATCAAGGTCGAACAGGATGATACTTGGTCTGGTTGGTTGAGAAGCCAGTGGTCAATACCCCATTGCCATCAAAGGGTGGCGCAAAATGGCGATTGGCACAACCCGTTTCGTCCGCATACCACATGCGGCTATTGAGCCGGCCTCACCCGGCGCATATCAGACTTGCCTTGCTTTGGCCCCGTTCATCTGTCATATGGCAGGAACGTTTTCAGCCATCGATGGCCATACTACCCGCCGGGAGACCGGCAAAAGCCCTCTATTTCTTGCGAACGTCTATAGGCCGAACCGCGTGTTGCGCTCGGCCAACTGCTCGTTTGCTACCGCTCCGGGCTACATCTAAGGACTAAACTCATGGCCTCTATCAATGGCACCGTGAAATTCTTCAACACCACCAAGGGCTTCGGCTTCATCCAGCCAGAGAATGGCGAGAAGGACGCATTCGTCCACATCTCCGCCGTCGAGCGTTCGGGCCTGCAGGGCCTCTATGAAGGCGACAAGGTGACCTACGAACTCGAAACCGGCCGCGATGGCAAGGTTTCGGCTTGCAACCTGACCCTGGTGCAGTAATTCGCGCCGCTTCGGCGGTCTGAATTTGAAAAGGGCGGCCTCCGGGTCGCCCTTTTTGTTTGTCGACACGTCTCAGTGAAAAGGCCGCACCTCGACGGGTGCGCGGCAGGCGATCACAGCCTTGCGGCCCCATTCCAGCGCCGCTTCCATATCCGCCGTCTCCAACACCCAGAAGCCGCCCACATGCTCCTTGGCCTCGGCAAAGGGGCCGTCGGTTACCGCCACGCTGCCCGTGGACGTCTTGCGCAAGGTGCGCGCTTCTCGCGCCGGCTGCAGGCCGCCAACAAAGACGCGCACCCCCGCTGCCACCATTTCCTCGTTCAAGGCGCTGATGTCATCGCGCGTAGCCTGATCCTCATCGACCTTTGGGTCAAAGCTGTCGTGCAGATGGATGGCGACCAGAAATTGGGGCATGAGACTCTCCTTGGCAAGACGCCGCTCATTTTGCGGGCCTGTGCCATATTGACGATTGGGCACGCGGGGATCAGACAAATCACACGCGTTTCTTTGTGGGGGCAAAATGGACCGCATACTCGTCACCGGAGCCTCAGGCTTCGTCGCCAAGCATCTCATCGGCCAATTGCTCAATGCCGGCTATGCCGTGCGTGGCACGGTGCGGGGGCAGGGCAAGGTGGCGGGCATCTGGGCGGCGGTAGCGGCGCTGGCGCCGGGACGTGAGGCGGCGCTCGAGCTTGTTGAGGCGGATTTGCTGTTCAACCGCGGCTGGGCCGAGGCGATGTCGGGCATTGCAGTGGTGATGCATGTTGCGGCCTCAATTGTCGCAGAAGAGCCCAGGGATCCCGATATTGTCGTCCGTCCCGCCGTCGAGGGAACGGAGCGCGTGCTGTCCTTCGCCCATGAAGCCGGCATCAGGCGGGTCATCATGACTTCGTCCATCGCTACGGTCGGCTACGGTCTGGGACAGGTGAGCGGCGTGCGGACATATACCGAAGCCGATTTCACCGATCTCGCTGGGATGAAGCGGACCTGGGCCTATTGCATCGGCAAGACCAAGGCCGAGCGTGCCGCCTGGACCTATGCAAGCGGCAATGACATGGGGCTCACCACCATCCATCCCGGCGCCATCCTTGGTCCTGCGACCGACCCTGATACCTCCATTTCGCTGGGCATGGTCACGGGCCTGCTCGATGGCTCGACCCCGGCCATGCCGCGCATCGGCTTTGCCATCAGCGATGTGCGCGATGTCGCCGAAATGCATTTGGCCGCCCTGCGTGATCCAACGAGCATCGGTCAGCGCTATCTCTGCACCGGCCCCTATATGCGCTTTGATCAGGTGGCGACCATTCTGCGCCGGGTCTATCCCGATTATCCGGTGACGCTGCAGACCGTGCCGGACTGGATCATCCGCCTCATGGCTCTTTTCGGCGGCCCGGTGCGGCAGATCATCAATGATGTCGGCAATGAAAAGCACTTCGATGGCCGCAAGGGCGAAGCCCTGCTGGGTCGGCCTTATCGCACCAACGAAGAAGCCATCCTGAGCGCGGCGGAAAGCGCCCTCCGGCTCGGCCTCGTCAAGCCAAAAGGCAAATAGGTAGTTTTTTAACTACCTGTCTTGACGGGCGCGCCATTGTGTTGATAGTTAGCCTTATGACTACCTATCAGCCAACCACCATTTTCGCCGCCCTGTCCGACCCCATCCGACTGGCCGTTGTTACGCAACTGGCCCGGGGCCCGGCATCGGTCACTCAGTTGCGCGCCCCGTTCTCCATCGCGGGCCCGACTTTCCTCAAGCATTTGCAGGTTCTCGAGGCGGCCGGTCTCGTCACCTCGCGAAAGCAAGGGCGGGTCCGCACCTGTTCGGTCCGGCGCGACACCCTCGACTGGGTCGAGAGCTGGGTCCGTTCGGTTCGGAACGATGCTGAGCAAAGGCTGGATCGGCTTGAGCAGTTTTTGGACGAAGAGGAGAGAGACTATGACTGAAGTCCATAGTGAGCAGTTCACCATTGAGCGCCGCCTGCGCAAATGTCCGGAGCACGTGTTCTCGGCTTGGTCCAATGCTGAAAAGAAGCAACGCTGGTTCGCGCCGGGCTCGGAGCGTTTCACGGATGATTTCAAGGTCGGCGGGCGCGCCTATGGTGCCTTCGAAAACGAAATGGGCCTTCACGAGAACGAAACCCGCTACTTCGAGATCATCAAGGATAGTCTCATTGTCTATGGCTACTCGATGGCCATGAATGGGCGGATCCATTCGGTGTCGCTGGTCACCATTCGCTTCGAGGATGACAATGGCGGCACGCAGCTCATCTATGACGAGCGGATGACCGTGCTGGCGCAAAGTGATGGCGCTGCCGGCAGGCAGCATGGCTGGGGTGTTTTGCTCGATGCTATGGAAGCCGAGCTCGACCGGGAAATGGCGCAGGCCTGAGCCGTCTCCCCTTCCCTTAAAACGCTCACTCAGCTGTCTTTTGAAATGAAAAAAAAGGCCATCCCGGCGCCGCCGGGATGGCCTGAATTTAGGCAGACGCCGCTTATTCAGCGGGCGCCATGTCCTTGCCGGTATAGACCTCGTCGACCCAATATTGGTCGCGGCGGTCAAAGCCGTTGAACGGTGTCAGCGAGGCCTGGGTATAGGCACCCATCAGGCCGAATTCGATCCAGTCGTCTTCGTCGATATCGGCGGGCAGGGTGAACACCTGGGGCAGCACGTCATAGCTGTCGCAGGTTGGGCCCCAGATGGTGAATTCGCTGAATTCCTGGTCATTGTCATGCACGCGCGGGCCGCGCCACACGCGCACCGGCGGGGTGAAGTGCATGAACTTCACTTCCATCAGCGCGCCATAGGCGCCGTCATTGACATAGACCGACTGGCCGCCGCGCTGGTGCTTTACGCGCAGCAGCAGCGAGGTGGACGAGGTCACCAGCGCCCGGCCGGGCTCGATGATCAGCTCGGGCTTACGCTTTTCGCCAAAGTGGTCGTTCACCGCCGTCGAGATGGTCTCGAAATAATAGTCCATCGGCGGAGCAGTGCTGGTCGGGTAGGGCGCCGGGTAGCCGCCACCGATATTGAGGCGTTTCAGCTCGATGCCGGCTTCCTCGACGATACGGGCCGCAGCAGCGATGTGGCGCTCATAGGCATAGGCGTCTTCACACTGGCTGCCGACATGGAAGCAGAGGCTGGGCGTATAGCCCATCTTTTCGACGGCAGTGACGATTTCGGCCGCGCCCTGTTCCATCACGCCAAACTTGATGCCAAAGTCATAGCTTTTCAGCGCCTTGCCGGCCTTGAAACGGGTGGTTACTTCCACGTCGCGGCTGGGCGACACCACGGCGGCGAGCTGGTCGAGCTGCTGCGGATGGTCGATGGTGAAGCTGCGCACGCCGAATTCGTCATAGGCGCGTTCGATTTCGCGCTTGTTCTTGATCGGGTTGTTGTAGTGCATCACCGCGCCCGGCGCGTGGTCGCGCACCAGTTCCATTTCGGTATTGGAGGCGACGTCGAACGCCTTCAGACCTTCGGCGTGCAGCTGCGCAATGATGTGCGGAGACGGGTTGCACTTGACCGCATAGGTCAGCAGCCCGTCAAAGCCCTTTTTGAAAACCTTCGTGGCCTTGTGCAGCTCCCGCTCCGAAAACAGAAAGGAGGGGTAATCCGGCGCTTCGGCCGCGATCAGGGCGGACGTATTGGCGTGAACGGTTTTCGGCTCGTCAGTCATTGGACAACAGGCCTTTCAGGGCTTGAGGAAAGCGGGAAAACGAGCGCTGCATATAGGGCCGTGTGCCCCCCTCTGCAAACGTTTATTTGGTCACAAACGCAACTATGATTGCGCGTCATTTTAATGACAGAGTCGGGGTATTTTCCTCATGGCGCAAACGGGCCATTCCCTGGCTCGCATTTTGAATCCGCAGGTCGCTCCATGTCATTGCGCAAGCTTGCTATTTCGTCTTTCTGCGTTGTCCTTCTCGCCCTCGGTGGCGGGTTCATTCTGGCCTCGTGGCAGCAATCCAGTCCCGTTCAGGCGCAGAGCGCGGCAACCCCGCCCGCGGAGCCATCGCGCGTCGTGCCGCAATCGGATGCGCAGGTGCGCCTCAGTTTTGCGCCCATCGTGCAGGCCGTGTCCCCCGCCGTGGTCAATGTTTATGCCACCCGCATCGAACAGCGCGCCGTTTCGCCCTTTGCCAATGATCCCTTCTTTTCGCGCTTCTTCGGCGGCCAGAATTTCCAGACGCGGCCCCGGGAATCCCGCTCATTGGGCTCCGGCGTCGTCGTCGAGGCCAGTGGCGTCATTCTCACCAATAGCCACGTCATCAACGGCGCGACTGACATTCGCATCGCCCTCAATGATGGGCGGGAATTCGACGTCGATCTGGTGGTCGAGGATCAGCAGACTGATCTCGCCGTGCTGCGCGTACGCTCGCCCAATGGTGTGACCTTCCCCACGATCAGCTTTTCCGACAGTGATGCGCTGCAGGTCGGCGATCTGGTTCTGGCCATCGGCAATCCCTTCGGCGTCGGCCAAACGGTCACCAGCGGCATTATTTCGGGCCTCGCGCGCACCGGCGTCGAGGCGTCGGACTATGAATTCTTCATCCAGACCGATGCGGCGATCAATCCTGGCAATTCCGGCGGCGCCCTGGTCGATATGGAGGGGCGCCTTGTCGGCATCAACACGGCCATCTATTCCCAGAGCGGCGGTTCGGTGGGAATTGGCTTTGCCATTCCCGCCAATATGGCCCGGCTGGTGGCCGATGCCGGTGTCTCTGGCGGCGAAATCGTTCGCCCCTGGTTTGGCGCACGGCTACAAACAGTCAGTTCCGATATTGCGGCCAGTCTCGGCATGGCCTCGCCACAGGGCGCGTTGATCACCGAGGTCGCACCCGGCGGCCCCGCCGAGCGGGCTGGTTTCCGCTCGGGCGACGTGATTCTCTCCGTAGACGGCTTCGCGGTGGGCGATCCCAGCGCCTTCAACTTCCGGCTGGCCACGCGCCCCATTGGCGACGCGGCCCAGCTTGCGCGTCTCCGTGATGGCCAGACGGAAACCATTGCCTTCAAGGTCGAAGCCGCGCCGCTTCCCGCAGAGGGTGACACGGCCACCATCGACGCCGATTCCCGCTTCTCCGGTCTTTCCGTGCGTTCGCTCGATGCGGCGCTCAGCGAACAGCAGGGCCTGCCCTATGACAGCAAGGGTGTGTTGGTCACCGGCGTGGCTGCCGGCTCGGCCGCCGAAGCCATGGGGTTGAAAGTCGGCGACATCATTCTCGCGCTCAACGATATCAGCACCGATAGCGCCAGGATTTTCCGGGACATTGCCTCGCAGCGGGTTCGGGGCTGGCAGGTTATCATGCAGCGCGATGGCCGGGTCAGCCGCTATTTCGTCAACGGATAAAGCTTTGGCGGGGAACATTCTCGCCAAGGCTTCGAGCCGCAACGATTATACGCTAGAACGGCGTCATGTCTGACCTGTTCGCCGCCGACCCATCCGAGACCGACAAGGCCCGCCCGCTGGCCGACCAATTGCGTCCGCGCAGCCTCGACGAGGTGATCGGCCAATCGCATCTGCTGGGCGAGGATGGCACCCTGCGCCGCATGTTGGCGTCGGGACGCCTCGGCTCACTGATCCTCTGGGGACCGCCGGGGACCGGAAAGACCACCGTGGCGCGGCTCCTTGCCGACCAGATCGGTTATCGCTTCGAGCAGATTTCCGCCATCTTCTCTGGCGTCGCCGATCTCAAGAAGGTTTTCGAGAAGGCGCGTTTCGAACGGCTCTCGGGTCACCGCACTCTGCTCTTTGTCGACGAGATCCATCGCTTCAATCGCGCCCAGCAGGATGGCTTCCTGCCGGTCATGGAAGACGGCACCGTGGTGCTGGTCGGCGCCACCACCGAGAACCCGTCCTTCGAGCTCAATGCCGCTCTGCTCTCGCGGGCGCGCGTGCTGGTTTTCCACTCGCACGATGCGGAATCGATCGGGAAGCTTCTCGAACGCGCCGAGG
>JAEYTY010000137.1 GCA_023433775.1 Pseudomonadota bacterium
TGCATTCATTGCGGCGCTGGCAGAAAACCTGCCCGAGCTTCCGGACGAAAAGCAGGCGCGCTTTGTGAGCGAATATGGCGTGACGCCTTATGACGCCATGGTGCTGACGCTGGATCGCGAAGCGGCCGACTTCTTTGAAGCAGCGGCGCGGTTTGGTGACAAAAAGCGCGATGGCAAAGCCGTTTCTAACCTGATCATGGGCGACCTTGCCGCCTATGCGAACACGCAGAACACCACGTTTGACAACACTCATGTCACTACTGCGCAGATTGCCGGCGTGGTGGACCTGGTGGCCGATGGCACGATTTCGAGCAAGGGCGCCAAGGACCTTCTGGCGCTGATCATCAGCAAAGAAGAAACGGGCGACCCGGCAGAGATTGTCGAGCGGCGCGGGATGAAGCAGGTCACCGATCTTGGCGCCATCGAAGCCATTATCGACGAAATCATCGCAGCCAATCCCGATCAGGTTGAGAAGGTGAAGGCCAAGCCGACCATGATCGGCTGGTTTGTCGGCCAGGCCATGAAGGCTTCGGGCGGAAAGGCCAATCCGCAGGCGCTTAACGAGTTGATGAAGAAAAAGCTCGGGATCGAATAGGAGACCTCAAATGGCGGTCATGAGTGTGTCGTTGCGCAGCATAACGGACACTCAGGCGGCCATTGGATGGGCTGGCAGCCACAGCGTCGTCATCGACCGCCCAGAGGGCCGCGCCGGCGGCATGGGCCTTGGGTTCAACGGCGGGCAGATGATCGCCCTGGCGATCGGCGGCTGCTACTGCAATGATCTGCGCTATGTCGCGGAGGCCATGGGCATCGCTATCCACGCCATAGCGGTCGAGGTTGATATCGAGCTCGATGGCACTCCAGCGCTCATAAAAGGGGCGACGGTGCGTGTCAGCGTCGATGCGGATGGACCGGTGGACGCCTTAGTGGCACGGGCAAACGCCGACTCTACCGTCGCCAATTCAATCCGGCACGGATTTCCGATCAGCATGGTTCCGGCTTGATCAGGGATTGGGGTCATTCCCAGGTTCTGGCGGCAAATTGGGGTCGATCACCCGGTCCTCGACATCATGACGCAATGGCGAGCTATGCGGGTTCGCCCCATCGCTAGTCGGCAGCGTGACGGGCATAGGCGGCACAGGCTGGGGCCGATGGCCACTCGTCGGCATGTGATCGGGGCCGGGCGGTAGTTCCTGGGGCGGATTGGGGGCAGGCTCTTCCAGCGGCGGATCTGACTGTGGCGCTTCCTCCGGTGGTTGCGGAAAGGGCTCTAACGGCTGCGGCTGTGGCGGCACGGGCTGCGGCACGATCTCGTCAGGTGAGACTGGATCTATATCGGGTCTGGTGTCTGGCATGAATACCTCCACCCGGCCAACGGGGTGGAGGCGGAAGGGTTCCGATATTCAGACGGGAGCGCGCTGCCAGATCTTGCGGATGCGGCCATCGATGAAGAGCAGGCCGAAGAAAATCACCAACATGCCGGCAATCTGGATCGGCAGGATTGTTTCACCTAGGACGGTTACGCCAAGGATCAACGCCGAAATCGGGGCGATGAAGGTGGTGGTGGCAAAATTGGTCGCCCCGACCCGCGGCAGGATGCGGTACATGATCTGGAAGGTGAGGGCGGTGGAGAGCAGGCCAATGGCCAGCGCCGCGCCCCAGCTTTCCGGGCGCACCATGACCGGCACGCCTTCGGCGAGGAAGGCGATGGGAATGGCGACGATTGCTGACCCGGTCAGCGCAATGGAAGCGAAGGCCGTCGGCTCGATATGCTTGAAGCTGCGCGTGATGTTCAGCGAGAGGCCATAGCAGAGGGTGGCCCCGAGGCAGGCCGCCACGGCCCAAAGCTGTGAATTGCCGCTGGCCGAAAGGGCAGGCGAAACCAGCAGAGCCGCCCCGACAAAGCCGATGCCGATGCCGGTGAACTTCAGCCGGGTTGCTTTGTCGCCGCCAACCCAGAAATGGGACAGCACCGCTGTGACCATTGGTGTCAACGCATTGATGATGGCAGCAACGCCACTGGCGAGGTGCGCCTGGGCCAGCGGAAAGAGCGCGAAGGGGATGGCATAGGCAATGACGCCGAGCAGACCCAGCTGCAGCCAGAGTTTTGGATCGCGCGGCACGGGCTTGCGTAGTGCGGTCAGCACGGCCCAGCAGCCCAGCGCACCAATCCCGACGCGGAACGACGTCACCCATAGGGGGCCGATCTCACGGATCAGCACGGCATTGAACACAAAGGAGCAGCCCCAGACGGCACCCAAAAAGATGATCCAGCCCCAATCACGCAGACTCATGGCAATCCCCTATAAATCGCGAGGGACGCTACGCCCGGGGGGAACAAAGGTCGAACCGATTTTGACGATGGACGCCATCAAGATTTGTGATGGGATCAGCGCGAAGAGGCCTAGAACTGCACTTCGCCGCTGGCCAGCATCCGCAGGGCTTCGGGGTAAATCCGGTGTTCCTCGACGAGCACCCGGGCGGCGAGGGTTTCCGGCGTGTCGCCGAGCAGGACGGGCACGCGGGCCTGAAGGATGGCTGGACCTTCATCCAGGCCGGGGGTGACAAAGTGCACCGTGCAGCCATGCTCCTTGCCGCCATCGGCCAGTACGCGCTCATGCGTGTCGAGGCCTTTGTAGTCGGGCAAGAGCGAGGGGTGGATATTGATCAGCTTGCCAGCCCAGCGATTGACGAAGTCCTCGCCCAGAATGCGCATGAAGCCGGCGAGGCAGACGAAATCGACCTCCCAGCCTTCGAGCACCTGGGTCATGGTGTCCTCGAACATTTCGCGGCTGGGAAATCTGCTCTGCGCCAGCGAGGCCGTCGCAATGCCATGCGTAGCGGCGGTTTCGAGACCCGGAGCTGCGGCGCGATTGGAGAGGACGCCGGTAATTTCGGCGGGGTAGTCGGGTGCGCGGGCGGCCTCGATCAGCGCGGCCATGTTTGAGCCGCGCCCCGAGATCAAGACGCCGACACGTTGGCGGGTCACAGCGCCAGCTTGCCGGTGAAGGTCACGGCCTCACCGCTGCGTGTCGTCAGTTTGCCGACAATGGCCGCTGTCTCGCCTTCGCCATTAAGGCGTTCGACCAGAGCATTTGAGTCATCGTGAGAAACAGCCACCAACATGCCGACGCCGCAATTGAAGGTGCGCAGCATTTCGCGCTCGCTCATGCCGCCAACCTTGCTAAGCCAGCCAAAGACGGGTGGAACGGCGACGGCACCGAGATCGATGTCGGCTGCCAGGGCTTCGGGCAGGACGCGCGGGATATTGTCGATGAAGCCACCGCCAGTAATGTGTGCCAGCGCCTTGATGCCGAGCCCGGCCTTGAGAGCGGCGAGAAGGGGCTTCACATAGATGCGCGTGGGTTCGAGCAGGGCCTCGGCTAGTGATTTTCCCGGCGCGAAAGGTGCGTCGGCGGTCCAGGCGAGGTCGGACAGGTCGACGATCTTGCGGACCAGCGAATAGCCGTTTGAGTGAACGCCGGACGAGGCGATGGCGACAAGGACGTCGCCCGCGGCGATGTCAGCACGGGGCAGCAGGGCGCCGCGTTCGGCTGCGCCGACGGCAAAGCCGGCCAGGTCATAGTCATTGCCGTGATACATGCCGGGCATTTCGGCGGTTTCCCCGCCAATCAGCGCGCAACCGGCGAGGCGGCAGCCATGGGCAATGCCTTCGACGATTGCTGTGCCTTGTACGACGTCGAGCTTTCCGGTGGCGAAGTAGTCGAGAAAGAAGAGGGGTTCGGCGCCCTGGACGATCAGATCATTGACGCACATGGCGACAAGGTCCTGACCGATTGTGTCGTGCTTGCCGGTATCGATGGCAATTTTGAGCTTGGTGCCGACGCCATCATTGGCGGCAACGAGCACCGGATCGACAAAGCCGGCGGCCTTGAGATCGAACAATCCGCCAAAACCGCCAATTTCGCCATCGGCGCCCGGCCGGCGCGTAGAACGGACGGCGGGCTTTATCGCTTCGACAAGGGCATTTCCAGCGTCAATGTCGACACCGGCCTGCTTGTACGAAAGCCCGTTTGGTGGCAGGTTTTCAGCGTCGGTCATAAGCCTTCTTGCCATACTGGGGATTGCGGGCGCAAAAGGTCTGCGCGCGAACCGGGTTGGTTGAATTTTTCGGTCTTGGCCGTTAGA
>JAEYTY010000098.1 GCA_023433775.1 Pseudomonadota bacterium
AGGTGTCATCGAATGTCAACTATGGCCGAAAAAGGTAAGGCAGATGCCCAGACGCTGAAGACGAACGAGAAAAAATGGACCAAGGCGGTGATGGCGGCGGGATGGAACGTCATTCCCAATATAATTATCGAGAAGCAAGAGGCCCTCGGGCTGGATGCAATTGACATGAACATCGTCGTTCATCTCTCTCATTATTGGTGGCACCCGGAGAAGCTTCCCCATCCTTCGGTTGCCACCATAGCAAAAGCGATCGGGGTCAAGCCGCGTACAGTGCAAAAACACATCAAAGGCCTGGAGGATGCGGGTTTGGTGAGGCGCAATGAGCGACGCCATACAAAAACCGGCAGCGCAACCAATCTCTACGACTTGAGCGGATTGATTAGCGCGGCAACGCCTTTCGCGAAAGAGAAGGTGAAAGAAGTTGACGATGCAAAGGCCGCTAAAGCGGCACGCTTGGCGAGGAAAAAACCCCGACTCGTGGTGAATAACGAAGAAAACTAGCAGTTTCGCGGCGTAGCTCAGGTTGGAAGAGCACCTTGCTTTCGACGCGCATTGGGATGTGGCAGTCACAATGTACGGGCAAGGAGGTCGCGGGTTCAAGTCCCGCCGTCGCGCACACCACTCGAGAGATCAGGTGCTCCTCGGAGCACTCCAAACCAAATTACGGCTTTTGCGAAAATGGGCAGCTACGACAGCACTGAATTTACCGGGACGTCGTAATATCTCTTCTCAAATTCAGTCAGCACCATTTCGAGCGTAGCCTCAAATGCACCGTGCTCAAAGCGCATAGACTTTTTCTTTCGAACCTCATGGTGATATCGCCAGTCAATAAAGGCGTCCTGGTGCTGATAAAGGAGATGCTGAATTCCGTAGTCGATGAAGATACTGGGATAATAGGGCGCTATTATCCTTTTGAATTCTGCGTCAAGCTTCTCTTGGCTTTGAGGCAAGAGCGCGTCGAACAGCTTGACCAAATTATGTGTCCTGCTGAATTTCGGATCGTCGTAATCAAAGACGAACCAAGCCTTCAATGCCAACTCCATGGAGAGTGCAAGTAGCATTGGCTCTACGCCAATATGGTCAAGGTCAGGCCATTCTGTCGACTTGCCAAAGTCCTCATCTGGAAAGCTCCGTGTCTTTCGCAGAATGGCCCGGGCGACTTTGCCAATCTTAACCGCCGTCGTTAGGCGCGCACTCACCTAGCCCTCCCGACCCAGCTTCAACAACGCCTCACCATCGACCCGGACCTTTGTCCATTCTTGCTGCATGACGCCGCCCTGGCCCTTGTAGAACTCAATGCTGGGTTCGTTCCAGTCGAGCACCCACCATTCGAAGCGGCCAAGGCCTTCGCGCACGCAGCGTTGGGCGAGATTAATTAGCAGCGCCTTGCCGATGCCGTGGCCGCGCAGGGCGGGATCGACATAGAGGTCTTCCAGCCAGATGCCGTGGCGGCCCTGAAAGGTGGAATAGGTGTAGAACCATAGGGCAAAGCCGATTGGCTTTCCCTCCCACTCAGCAATTTCACAGAATGCTTTTGGCTCTGGACCGAACAGGTCGCGGGCAAGATCAGCCTCTGTGGCCTTCACTTCATGGAGCAGATTTTCATATTCCGCCAGTTCCCGAATGAAGCGAAGGATAAGCGCCGTGTCGTCGAGATGAGCAGATCGAATGGAGAGGCTTTCCTGCGTCACTCTATGATGGTGCTCCTCTGCACTGAGGCCCCCGCCTAAGCGAGAGCCCCCACCCTATTCGTCAAACCAGTCCACGCCGACCAGCAGCAGGATTTCGAGTTCGCGGTCCCAGGGCGGGTACCAGTCATCGGCTTTCATCTGGAAGGTTGTGGGGCCGATTTTTTCGACGCCTTCGCCGCAGAAGGAGATGAGATTGTCGGTGCTGCCCTTGTCGATGGTCAGGGTGAACTTGCCGATGGGGCCGTACCAGTTGTTGCCGGTGGACCAGACATAGGAAATCCAGTTTTCGACATAGGGGTAATTGGTCCAGCCCTCGTTATCGATTTTCTTCTTGGTGAGGGTTTTGACCAGCGTGTCGTCGACACAATATTTGTCCTGATATTCGGCGAAGCGCTTTTGCGCATAGTCGTCGCCTTCGACCGGCATGAAGGTGGTGGCGACGGTGCCGCCGACGCTGGGCCGATAGGTATGGACCACATCGGAAATGCCCGGCTTGAAGGTCGCCTGCCAGCTATAGGTTGAGCGCAGGGTCCAGAGCGGTTCGAGATCGGCCTGCCAACCCTGCCCGGCGTCATATTCCATGCTGAAGACCATGCCGAGCGCGGTCAGCTTTTCCTTGTCGGCGTCGTCCAGCGCGTTGAGCGCCTTGCGCGTCGCCTCGCCAAAGGGTTCGAGCGGAACGCCCAATTCGCGCAGCAGGGCGGAATAATCGATATTGTGGGCGAAGGCATATTGATGGAGCTCGGCATCGACCGGGGCGCCATTGAAGGTGGTGGCGAAGCCGAAAAGATTGTCCGGATCATCGATCGGCGGGCGATCATTGTAGCCGGCGCTTTCGACGGGAATATCGACCATGGAATTGGGATCGCCCACGACATCGGGCATGGGGAAGGCGACGAGAATGGTCTGTTCCTGGTCGCTGATATTGTTGAATTCGTATTGAACCCGGACCTCGGTGGGGGAGATATAAAGGTTCTCCGAAGCCATCTGGATCTTGTCATTGGCGACAAAGACCAGCCCGCCCGTGCTGAGCTGGGCCGTGGTATCATTGGCCATTGCCGGAACGACGAAAGCGCTCAGCAAAAGCGCCAGAGTGATGTTGCGCATACCCAATTCCCCCATTGCATCAGGCACTTACGGCGGAGAACCGATTCTCCTCCCAAACCTGAACAGGGCAAGTCTAGCGGGTTTCCGGGCCAGCGCGAAGGTGCTGGAGCCATTTGCGGTCAAGCGCGGCTTCGAGGTCGATTTGATTATGCTTCGCATAGAGCAGCAGCATGGCGAGAACGTCGGCGGCTTCGTCGGCGCGCGCCTCGAGGATCGCGGCACGATCCTGTCCCTTGAGGCGGGCGCGACCGGAAAGGCGCAGATGCTCGGCGGTCAGTTCGCCCAGCTCTTCCTGAAGCTTGAGCATGAACCAGTCGTCGTCGCGGGCAATGTCATTGCGTGCGGCATAGATGTCGGAAACCTGCGCGACCAGCGCCGTGAGGTCTTCGAGCGTTCGGCTCATACCGCGATGGGGGCCTTGATGCCCGGATGGGGATCATAGCCCTCAAAGGCAAAATCCTCGAAGACGAAGTCTTCCAGCCGGGTGCGCTCCGGATTGATGATGAGGCGCGGCAGCGGGCGCGGCTCGCGGCTCAATTGCAGCCGGGCCTGCTCGAAATGATTGGAATAAAGGTGCGCATCGCCCAGCGTATGCACAAAATCGCCGACCTCAAGGCCGGTGACCTGCGCCATCATATGCGTAAGAAGGGCATAGGAGGCGATGTTGAAGGGCACGCCGAGGAAGGTATCGGCGGAACGCTGATAGAGCTGGCAGCTCAGCTTGCCATTGGCGACATAGAACTGGAACAGGCAATGGCAGGGCGGCAGGGCCATCTTGTCCACCTCGGCCGGATTCCAGGCCGACACGATATGGCGGCGGGAATCGGGGCGGGTACGGATGGACTCAACCAGGTTTGCCAGCTGATCGATATGGCGGCCATCGGGCGCGGGCCAGCTGCGCCACTGACTGCCATAGACGGGGCCGAGATCACCGTTTTCATCGGCCCATTCGTCCCAGATGGTTACGCCCCGCTCCTGCAGCCAGCGCACATTGGTTTCGCCGCGAATGAACCAGAGCAGTTCGTAGATGATGGATTTGAGGTGCAGCTTCTTGGTGGTGACGAGCGGAAAGCCCTTCGAAAGGTCAAAGCGCATCTGGTAGCCGAAAAGGCTGCGCGTGCCTGTGCCGGTGCGATCCGACTTGTCGGCGCCGGTTTCGAGAATGTCGGAGAGGAGTTTCAGATAGGGCTGCATGAGGGGGAGATTACGTCGATTCGCCCTTCGGCGCGCCTGCCCCCAGATGCTTGTCCACGAGGCGGGTGAGTATTTCGATCTGGTCCTGCTGCTTGAGGATGAGGTTGCGGATTTCGTCTTCGCGCAGGCGGTCGAGCTTTTCATGCAGGGCCATGATTTCGATTTCGGCCTTGAGGTTGACCTCATAATCATGCGCGGAGACTTCGCGGTCTTTTGCGGCCTGGCGGTTCTGGCTCATCATGATCACCGGCGCCTGAATGGCCGCGAGCATGGACAGCACCAGATTGAGGAAGATGAAGGGATAGGGGTCAAAGGCGCGGGTCATCAGCAGCAGATTGGTGCCGATCCAGAGCACGAGGCAGATGCCGAAGCCGATGATGAAGGCCCAGGAACCGCCGAAAGCGGCGACGCCATCGGCAAGGCGCTGGCCCATTGTCAGGCCATCGTCGAACTCGGCGGAAGGATCGCGCGACAGGGCGCGCTTGTCGATGGCCTGCTGGAGAATGGCCCGCTCCTGCCGGTCAGCGCATCGGGGTGCTTGCCGAGATAGCGGCCAGCGGCGTGGGTGAGCTTGCTGGTCTGATCGGATGTCATGACGGGACTCGCTGCGGATTGCGTTGAGAGAGACTAGCAGAAGCACCGCGTGGCGCGATGCGGTAGACAAATACCGCCGGACATGCTGACACGCGGCGGGATTGGGTGTGTTAGGACTGTGCCGAAGCGGAAATTTGGAGGCGGATATGAGCCCGAAATTGCGGCCCCTGCGGGCGCGGGAAGAGATGCCGGACTTTGTGCGTGCGGCACTGGAGGAACGCGGGCTGATGGCGGCCTATGCGGCGCGCCCGCCCTATCAGCGCAATGATTACCTGCTGTGGATCAACAAGGTGAAGCGCGAGGAGACCAAGCAGAAGCATCTGGCGCAGATGCTGGATGAGCTGGAGGCCGGCGGCGTCTATATGAATATGCGCTGGAACGGCTGAGTTCAGGCCAATTCGGAGCGAAAGACGGTTTCGTCGCGCTCCCATGTGTGGGTCTTGTCGATATAGGCCAATGCCCAGGCAAAGACCTTTTGCATCTCGCGCAGATCCTGCGCCGCGACGGCTTCTTCCAGAAATTCATTGATCCGCATCTTGGCCGGCAAATGGCCCGGGGGGCCCTGCCGCTCGAATTCGACACCGACGCCAGCGGCGACCCAGGCGCCGACCATGCCGGCAAATTCCTCGGAGACCAGGAAGGGGGAGAGATCGAGGATTAGGATGGTAATGACGTCGTCGCCAAAGGATTCGGGACGCAGGACGACGCCGCTCTGGCTGGGGTGCCATTCCGGCCCCAGCTCGGGCAGGAAAAACCAGCCGCAGAAAAAGCCGCGGCAGACGCCAGGGCGGACGGCATAAACCGTGCACCCCTGCCCCTCGGCGCAATGGAGGCACATGGTGTTGGCGGGCTTTTGCAGCTTTTCAGTGCGGATGGGCGGGAAGGAACAGCAGGCCGTGCAGCCGTCGCATTCCCTGCCCTCAATCGGCACCAGCACAGTGTCTTCTGTCTCCATGCGGCGCAGATGAACGCATCGGGCCCGGCTTGTCCAGCGGTGGACCGGGCCCTCAGCACCACCCTTCGCGACGGCCCCGCCATTCATGGGCAAGGCCTTCGGCAACCATCTGCTGGCCGACCGAGCGCCCATCGCGTTCGACGATGCGGAGCTTGCGGCCATACTGGTCTTCGTCGCGGTCAATGCGGGCGAGTGTGAAGGGACCGGCATTGAGCAGCTGTGTCAGCCGCTCGGTGGCGCGACGGCCAAGCTGGGCCTCGCTGGGGCATTGGGGCGAGCCGATCTCGGGCGTATTGATATCGGCGATACGATATTTGACGCCCTCGAGCCAGAAGGTGTCACCATCGACAACGCAGGTGACACGCCGCCATCCGCAGGCGGCAAAACTGGCAGTGGTTTCTGGCGTCGTGGCAGCACTGACCGGCGCGGTCGCGGCCTTCAGCCAAACGCCGACATCAGTGTCCTGCAGGACCAGGACGCCGAACCCGCCCAGCATCACGGCCAACATGGCGGTAGGCACGACGGAAAACCGCGCCAGCCATTTGCGCACCCGGCGACGGCGGGTCTCACGTTGCCAATAGGCCCGACTGGTCGTGTTCATGCCTTCCTCCAGTTTGCGCGGAGGATGGGATAGACCTCTTAATGTGCGTTGAATTTCCGGTGTGCAGTTTGCATCTGCCGCGGGGGTGACCTATATTGGGGGTGCCCGCAAGGGCTATGGCGATAAATGGTCATTGTAATAAACCCATCGGACCCGGGGGCAGTACCCGGCGTCTCCACCATCTACCCCTCAAAAAGGGGCAGCCAATGGGGACGAAACAGGATCGACGAGGGCGTAAAGAGTGTGCTTTTGCTCGGTGAGGTACCACCGTTATCGGTCCGAAACTTATAGTTGCTAATGACAACAATAAGGCTCCAGTCGCTCTCGCCGCGTAAGCAGCGCTAGCATTGGGAAATTAAGTCCTCCGCCCCTAGCCGGGCGACAGGCGGGGTTCGCAGGCACCTGGCAACAGAAGCCTGCACTTCCTCCCGCATCGTGCTGTTTTCCTTGCCTTAGTCCTTGAATTATCGTGGAACGTAGGGCTGATATGGACCATTCGGGATTCTCCCCGCTCAGCCGTTTGTTTTTGCGCATGTCTTCATCCCGAAACCGGGGTTCAATTTCAGAAGACCTGCTTTAGGAGTTCAGGCGCCATGGCCGAAGACCATATGCGATACGACATTCTCGCCCAGGAAGCCCTGCGCGGCGTCGTGCGCAAGGTACTGGCCGAAGTGTCCCGCACCGGCCTGCCCGGCGAGCACCACTTCTTTATCTCGTTTGCCACCCGAGCGCCCGGCGTGCGGCTCAGCGAAAAGCTGCTCGGCCAGTATGACAAGGAAATGACCATCGTCATCCAGAACCAGTTCTGGGACCTCAAGGTGACCGAAACCGGCTTTGAAGTCGGCCTCAGCTTTGATGGCGTGCCGGAAATGCTGGTCATTCCCTTTTCGGCCATCAAGGGCTTTTTCGACCCCTCCGTGCAGTTCGGGCTGCAGTTTGACCCGGCGACCGCCGGGCGGGACGATGACGAGGAAGAAGCCGCGGCAGATGCTGCCGCCCAGTCGGCAGAGACCAATGCCGGTGATCAGGCCAGCGAGCCCACGGGCGAAAAGGTCATCAGCCTCGACGCCTTCCGCAAAAAGCCCTGAACGCCGCAGCGGGCAGCATGGAAAAGCGCTCCTTCTCCATTGCCGGCCACCGCACCTCCATTGCCCTGGAGCCAGATTTTTGGCGCGGCCTCGAGGCCATGGCCGCGGCGCGCAGCCTGAGCCTTGCCGGGCTGGTGCGCGAGATCGACGAAGCGCGCCAGACCACCAATCTTTCCTCGTCCATTCGCCTGGCCATATTGGCCTGGTATCGGGACGGCGTTCGCCTCAGTTCGGAAACAGCTCAATCGGTTGATTGACGCCATTGCCGATGGGCACATTGCGTTGCTGGGTTTGCGGCAGGGTAAGGTCCAGCGGCCCCGGGAGCGGTGTTTGAGGCTGTGCTGGCGGTTGCACCTGTTGCGCCGCTTGCTGCTGTTCGAGCAAGAGCCGCTCCTGTTCAAGCCGCTGTGCTTCGGCCTCGGCGGCCAGACGCGCCGCTTCCTCTTCTGCAGCGCGGCGGCGCTGTTCCTCGATCAACCGGTTGCGCTCTTCGGCGGCGGCCCGCTGGCGCGCTTCATCCTCGGCGCGCAGGGCTTCGAGCCGGTCCACTTCCAGCTCATTGGCGCGCACCTGAATGGCGGCGACAATATCGGCCAGATCGAACTGGACCGATGGTGCGGGAAGCGTACCGCCAATGCTGGCGATGATGCGGGCCGTGTCGGTCTCGACCAGGCCTGACGGGTCGGTAAAGTTCAGCGGCGTCATGACGAAGCTGCCATTGAGCCCGAGATTTTCCAGCACGAGATTGAGCGAACCGGCGAGACGCGCGCCCACGCCTTCGATGATAAGATTGCCCAGCCGCGCCGTCCCGCCGGCAATGGCAAAGGCGCCGCGCGCATCGCTGGCGGTGAACTTGCCCTGCGTCAGGGCCAGACTGATAAGCGTTTCGAGCGCATCGCGATCGGTGTTGAGCACATCGTCGAGCCCGGCCACCGCCGGATAGACCTCGGGCGACAGGCCGGAGATGGCGAAGTCAGCGATGGCGAAATTGCCCTCGCCCGTCATCGACCGCATGGCATTGGCGAGGCTTTCGCCCGTGCCCTCAAATTGCATTCCGCCTTCGATACGGCCTGCCAAGGTCGTGGACACCGCGTCGGAGGTCAGCGAGGCAATATCCACATCGGACAGTGACAGCCGGCCCGAAACGGTCCGGTCGGCCAGCGAACCGGCGCAGCACTGGGTGAGATCAAGCGCCAGGGAGCCACCGCCAATGGCGGTGCTGAAGCGCGAAAGGCCGACTGAATTGGGATTCCAGGAATAGGTGAATGCGGTGGCGCCGGCGCGCTCCTGCCCGGCCAGATGGAGCCGGTCGGCGCGGATCGCAATGTCGCCACGCGAGCTGCGCGGCGCGGCATTGGCAGCCAATGGCCCTTCGGGCCAGACTTGCTCATCCGCGCCAATGAGGGCGGAAGCGCCAAAAACCGCCCCGGCAAGCGCCTCCGCATCCAGCGTATCGAGGGTGAGATCGCCGGAAAAAGTCGGCAATTGCCCAACACGCTGCATTCCGATGGCGCCGCCAAAATAGGTTTCGCCGGCCAGCCCGGAAATGTCGGTGACATCAATCTGGCGTAGCCCGTCAAATTGCAGGGCGGCACTGGCCTCAATCGCGCCAAGGCTGCCCCCACTGGCACCGGCAAGCTGCATGAGGCCACTGGCATCACCGAGCATGACATCCACCGTGCCCTCGCCGGCCAGCGAGCCTGCCGCCGCAAGGCGCAGCCGCCCAAAATAGCTCAGGCTGTCATTGCCCTGGCTGAGCGCAAGACGCCCCTCGAAAGCGTCGTTGACGGCACCTTCGACGAAGAGGCTGGCCAGCGCCGGGCCGTCGCCGGAGAGCAGCGGCACCGCGCCAAGGCCCAGCTGTTCGGCAAGGTCGGTTGCGCTGTCGGCCTCAAGCGACGCGACAAGGCGCAGATCGCTGGTTGCAAGTCCGGCCAGACCGGCGGGCATTTCGGCGCGCAGGTCAAACTGGGCGTCCCGCAAGGCGCCATTGAGGGTCAGCACCTGGGCCGGGTCGGCCTCTTCGCGCGTCAGGCCAAACTGGAGATCGGCGGGGAAGGAATGTTCGAGCGCCTGCTGCCAGAGATAGGGCGTGCCGGACAGCTCATAAATAACGCCGAGGCCCGCGGCGTCGCTGGCGCCAACACTGATCCGTCCCGAACCGGAGAATTCGGGCTCGGCCAGCGTGCCGCCGACGCGGATGCCCGCATCCAGCGCCACGCCGCCCCAGTCGGAGGTGACGAGGCGGCTCATGCGGACCGAATTGGGCTGCCATTGGCCTTCCGCAAGGAAATCGGCTGCGTTGAGACCCAGAAGATCGACGCCCCTCGCCTTGATGGAAAAGCTGCCATCGGGGAAGGTGACGCCAAAATTGCCGCCCGTCGCGATCTCGGGCAGCAGGGCCATGAGGGCCGCGGTGTCACCGGGATCGAGCATATCGAATTGCGCAACGACGTCGAGGCGCGGTTCTTCGGCATAGCCCAGGCGCAGCTCAAGATTGTGCACGGCGCCACCCAGGCTGAACTGGCCATCCTGAATGCCGAGGGCACCACCGGCCAGCAGGACCTGCCCCTTGAGGCCGCCGGGCATGTTGAAGAGCGGATTATCCTCGCGCGAGCGCCGCCAAGCCTGCGCCAAAGCATCGAGCCTGGCGCTGGTAACGTCGAGATTGCCGCGGAATTCGACCTGTCCGTCATCATTGCTGACGAGGCCTGAGAGGCGCAGCCGGGTTTCGCCGGGCATGGTCGCCACGGCCTGTTCAAGCTGCCAGGCGGCGCCATCTGTATTGGCGACAAGCTGCAGATTGCGTAGCGAAAAACCGCGCAGGCCCATTTCGGCCAGTTCGATTTCGACCCGCCCCGGCATGGGCGTGACGGGCGGCGCGGGCAATTCGGTCAGCAGGCGCACGAATTCATAGGGCAGTTCGGCGGGCACTTCCGTCGCGTCGCGGGGCGGCAAGGAGAAGACGCCGCCGGAAATGACGGCATCGAATTCGCGGCGCGTGCCGAGCTGGATATTGGCAGAGCCGGTGAGGCGAACGCCGGCGCGGTTTTCGTCGGGCTGCATGGTGAAGCCGGAGAGCACCACCCGATCTGTTGAGGCGGCAAGGCTCGATTCAAACACCAGATCGCCGCGGATTTCATCGGCCCTGTCAGCGGGGGGCGGCGCCTGGCGATAGACCATGGTGCCATCAAAGCGGGGCGCGGCACCAGCAGTGAGCGCTCCCTCGGCTGTCCACGAAAAGGCGCCGCCTGTCTCACGCAGATAGCTCGATACCCGCGTGGCGCCTTCGGCATCGGCGGCGCCCGAATTGAAGCGGACTTCATAGCGCGCATTGTCATAATCGGCGGCGCCCTGGAACTGGAACGGCCCGGCAAAGCTGGCCAGCCGCAAATCGCCCACAATGCCGGTGGCGCTGAAAGCCTCGCCGGTGCGCTTGTCAGTAAGACGCAAAGCGCCATTCTCGACCCGCGCCTGCCGCAGCGCCACGCCGCCGCCACTGGCCGAAATATCGACTCCGCTGCCGAAAAGGCCGTTTTCATCCACGCTCAGGTCGACATGCGGATCGCGCAGGACCAGCGAGGTGACGCTGTAATTGTCGCGCAGGAAATCCATCAGCGCGAATTCGGCCTCGACCTCGGCCACACTGGCGGCAGGCGAAGCTGCATCGCCCACGATAATATCGGAAAAATGCAGGCGCGGCTGCGGCAGGAGGGTGAAATCAATATCGCCACGAATGGCGACATCGGCGCCCAGAACGCCGCTGGCCAAGGCCTCCATGCGGTCCCGATAATCGCCCCAATGAATGAAACGGGGGGCGATGAAAGCGATAGCCAGGACGGCAATGGCCAGCAAACCGACGATAATAAAAATTCGATTGAGCACTGCGCCCTGCCCGGCTGGAAACTGTCGGGAGTGTAGGCACTTGACGCCCCCGCGCAAGCCGCCACACGGCGATTTCAGCACATGAAAACGGCCGGACTGCTGCCCGGCCGCCTCACATCGTCATTCAACCGGCATCAGTCGAGCGAAATGGTCCAGAGGAAGGTCTCACCCGAGGAGTCTGCAACACCGTCATTGTCGGTGATGACATAGCCCGTGCCGGCCGCATCGACGGCAAAGCTTTCGACTTTGTCGAGCACATAGCCATTGTTTGCCGCGAGATCGGGGATGAAATCGTGGACCAGCTCCTTGGTGATGACCGGCAGCTCGCCGCCCAGTTCGGCAGGAACAAGCTCGCTGACCGGCACGCGATAGAGCGCCTTGAGCGTGGCCTTGTCGCCGATCTGGTTGTCGCGCTCGACGATATAGGCGTAGTCGCCGTGAACGGTGATTTCCGAGAGACCGACCCAGGCGCCTTCAGCCGGGGCTTCCAGCGGATAGGACACCGCACCCCAGGTTTTGGAAGCGGGCTTATAGGCGAGAAGCTTCACATGGCCCGGAGCATCATCGCCCCATTCGCGCTGGATCGCGACCCAAAGGGTTTCGTCTTCGCCTTCGCCAATGCGGGCAATGCCTTCGGCGCCGAAACGCTTTTCGCCAGCCATGATTGCGGCGGGGAACGGCACTTCGGTGATGATCTTGCCATCCGCATCGACACGATAGAGCGCGTGCGGGGTCAGCTTGGCGCTGTCGCCTTCCGAAGCCAGCCAGAAGCCGCCATTGCCGTCCAGCGTAATGCCTTCGAGATCGAGCTTCTGGGCCGCATCGCCATTGCGGTTGACCACGGTCTTCTTGGTAAGGCGCGCCGGCTTTGCCGTGGCGTCGATGGTGTAGATGGCCGGCTCGGCGCTGAGCACGCTATCGCTGACGGCGTAGAGAATGCCGGACTTTTCGGCACCGGCCACGGCGCCGGAAATGGCGGCCCAGCCCAGCGGACGACCATCGGCATCGAGATCGGCGACAAGCTGCGGATAGCTGGCTTCGCCTTCGGCCAATTCATAGACCATGACATGCGAACCAACGCCGCCATCTTCGCGCAGATCGACCTCATTGGCCGTGGCCAGCAGGTTGCGCGAAGGAATGGCAACCACGCCTTCGGGCGAAATGCCGGAGGGCAGCGCCTGGACGAATTCCGGCTCGGCGCCGGTATCCTTGTAGACGGCGATCAGTGACGAGCGTTCTTCGGCGACAAAGATATATTGCGTGTCACCAAAGGTGGCGACATCCAGACCCTCGGGCTCGACACCCTTGGAATTGCGCGCCTCGGGATAGTGGCCGATGCGGGCGGCATAGTGATCGAGCGCATTGCCGGCCTCGAACAGCACTGGGCCGGTTTTGGAGAGAATGGTGAAGCCGCGGGCGCCGCCCTTCCAGTCACCTTCATTGGCGATGACGAGACGATCATTGTCGAGCCACTTGACCGAGTCCGGTTCGCGGACGCGGTTTTCCTGAGTGCCGGTGAAGCGCAGCGCGCCATCGCGCTTGGTGTCGACATCAGTGACGGTGGTGGCGCCAGCCGAGAAATGGCCAGTGACTTCGCCGCTCTTGCCGTCGATGATGACGACATAATTGTTTTCCTGCAGCGTCAGGGCGATCTCGTCATTGTCGTTGAAATCGACAAATTCGGGCTCTGGATCTTCGCCGAACACATCGGCAAGGCCGGTAACATCGACGGTCTTGAGAGTCTGGGCAGCCGTGTCGAAGATAACGAGGAAGCCTGCGGGCATTTGCGGCAGGCCGCCGTCGCCAGCCTCTTCATCGCGCTCGTTTTCGATGGCGATGGCAATGAGCGAACCGGTCTTGTTGCGGGCAACCGAGTCCGGCTGGCCACCGAGATCATATTCGGCTTCGGCAGTCTGGCTGGCGATATCGACAACGACCAGCTTGCCCGATGGATTGGTGTAACTCTCGGACGTGTTGACGCCGACATAGGCCTTGCCACCGATGATGGCGACGGAGGTGGGCTCGCCATCGATGGCGAGATAGCCGGCGGGTTTCGGGGCGCTGGCGTCGGAAATATCGACAAAGCCGATGCCGCCGCCGGGGCTGTCGGAATAGATCAGCGTCATGCCGTCTTCCGTTGCGGCGATGAATTCGGACGAACTGGCTTCGGCCTCGGGCGCATTGAGCGCGACCGGGAAGCTGGCAATGCGGTTGAAATATTCGGCAGCCTGCACGCCTGCGCTCGAAAGCAGCAGGGCGGCGGTGAGCGCGGCGAGGTGTTTATGCGATTTGGTCATCTAAGCCCCCAGGAGGTTTACGCGCCTCCCCCTAGGCAGTCTGAGAGTCCCTGCGATGACAGAGCCATGACAGCTTCGTGACAATGCCCGCTGCCTGTACAGCGGCGGCCGCGCTCCCTATATTGCGACGAGAACAAAATAAGATTCGTCAAGCCTGGCCGCGTGGCAGACCCCGCCATGCCGACCTCGGAAAACAGCGCATATGGCCGATAATGCACCCCTGCCCCGCCCCCAAGGCGGGCCGATCACCAGTCAGCTGAACCGGCGCGGGCCGGACTATCTGGACGGTCTTAATCCGGAGCAGCGCGACGCCGTGCTGTCGACCGAAGGCCCGCTGCTGGTGCTGGCTGGCGCAGGCACGGGCAAGACGCGGGTTTTGACCACGCGCATTGCCCATATCCTGACCGAGCGGAAGGCCTGGGGCAGCGAAATCCTGGCGGTGACCTTCACCAACAAGGCCGCCGCTGAGATGAAGAAGCGCATCCACGAGCAGGTGCCTGCGCTGGACGGCCTGCCCTGGATGGGCACGTTTCACTCCATCTCGGCCAAAATCCTGCGGCGCCACGCGGAGCTGGTGGACCTCAAACCCACTTTCACCATTCTCGATACCGACGACCAGATCCGGCTGATCAAGCAACTGCTGGCTGCGGAAAATATCGACGAGAAGCGCTGGCCTGCGCGGCAGTTTGCCGGAATGCTCGATGCGTGGAAGAACAAGGGCCTGCTGCCCAAGGACGTCCCCTCATCCGACAGCGGCTACTTCGCCAATGGCAAGGGTGGCCAGCTCTACTTCGATTATCAGGCGCGTCTCAAGACGCTGAATGCCGCCGATTTCGGCGACCTTCTGCTCGAATGTATCCGGCTGTTCCGCGAAAACGCCGAAGTGCTGGCCGAATACCACAAGCGCTTCAAATATATGCTGGTGGACGAATATCAGGACAGCAACACGGCGCAATATCTGTGGCTGCGCCTGCTGGCGCAGGGCAAGCCGGCCGCCGAGGCCAATATCTGCGTGGTCGGCGACGACGACCAATCCATCTATGGCTGGCGCGGCGCCGAAGTCGACAACATCCTGCGCTTCGAGAAGGACTTTCCCGGCGCCAAGGTCATCAAGCTCGAACGCAATTAT
>JAEYTY010000128.1 GCA_023433775.1 Pseudomonadota bacterium
GCGTCTTGAGCTCCGGGCCGCCAAAAGCCGGGCAGGTGACGAGGCTCACCGGCACTTCAACAATGCGGTCCACCGAGCCATCAGGCGCATGGCGCACGACGCAGCTGCCGCCCCAGCGGGCATTCCAGAGATAGCCCTCGCTATCGACCACGGCGCCATCGGGATAACCGCGATGGCCTTCAATGTCGGCGAACAGCGTCCACTCGCCAGTCGGCATACCGGTGTCCGGGTCGGTTTCGCATTTGAGGATTTTTTTGGTCGGCGTATCCGTCCAATAGGCGATACGGCCATCGGGCGAAAAACAGGTCGCATTGGGAATGTTGATGTCGGAAATGATCCGGGTCAGCTTGCCTTCCAGATAGTGATAGACCGCGCCGGAATTTTCGCTCTCGGCCTTGCTCATGGTGCCCAGCCAGAAGGCGCCGGAGGGATGCACACGACTGTCATTGCAGCGATTGGTCAGCACATTTTCTTCGATGGCGACAATCGGGGTGATCGCCCTCGTGGCGAGATTGAGCCGCTTGAGACCGGTCTCGGTGAAAATCGCGACCTCGTCGCCGCTGATAATGCCAAGCGCCCCGGCGGTTTCGTCAAAGCTCCACTCGCCTGCGGCGGTGCCATCGGCCTTGGTGGCGAACAGTTTCTTGTTGTTAATGTCGAACCAGAACAGCTCCTGCCGCGCGGGATGCCAGAGCGGACCTTCGCCAAGGGCGCATTGGCTGTCGATGAGGAGCTTTGCCGTATGCGTCATGGAGTTTGTCCCTTGTCATAGGCGGTCACGGCGGAGGCAGCGCGTTCGGCCACGTCTTCAGCGCTGCGGCCCGGCGTATAAAGATAGGTGCCGAGCCCGAAACCGGTGCAGCCGACCGCAAAAAATTCATGGAAATTGTCGGGATTGGCCCCGCCCACGGCATAGACCGGCATGGCAGGCGGCAATACTGCCTTCATGGCCTTGATGCCCTTGGCGCCCAATATTTCGGCGGGGAAGAATTTGAGCCCGGTGGCTCCCGCCCGGATCGCGGCAAAGGCGTCGGTGGGGGAGAACACACCGGGATAGGACGCCAGTCCTAACCGAACCGTTTCGGCGATCACCTCGGGATTGGTATCGGGAGAGACGATAAAGCGCCCGCCCGCCCCCGCGACGGCCCGGACATTCTCCGCCGTCAGCACGGTTCCGGCACCGATTTCCGCTCGGCCCGCCAGCGCTTTGGCCGCAAGGCCAATGCTCGTGACCGCGTCGGGCGAATTGAGCGGCACTTCGATCAACGTCACGCCAGCATCGACCAGCGCCGTGCAAACCGGAACGGCCTCCTCGGGCGTGATCCCACGCAGGATGGCGATGATGTGACGATGGTTCATCTTGTCTCCTTAGGCCAGATTTGCCCTTGCCGTGCGCAGGCCGGCCAGCACCACTTCCGTGGAGTCGACGGCCTTGCCCTTTGCACCGGCCATGGCCAGCACCTGTTCATAAAGCGCGCAAAGCGGCGCCGAGCCGATAAGCGGAACCGGATCGTTACCGATCTGGTCGCGATTGGCGCCGATTTCGGTGCCGATCAGCAGGCCCGAAAGATAGCCCGCGCACCAGCCCGGCTGGCGGCCGGACAGGAGCGCGCCGGCACGGATGCCGAACAACCGGCCGAGCAAATGCTCCGGGCTCTCAAGGCCATCGGCCGCACCCTGCGCAAAGCCGTCCGCCCGGTCAGGCCCATCAAGATCACCCGCCAACGAATGGCGCAGCACGGAATGGGTCTTGAGCAGCTCGAACATTTCGCCCGTCATGGCGGTCGAAAAATGCTCGATATGGGTGCCGCGCAATTGCGCCCATTTCGAATGGGTGCCGGGCATACAGACGAGCCCGGAATAGCCGGGCATAAGCGTGGCCAGGCCCAGAAGCTGGGTCTCTTCGCCCCGCATGACATTCTCGCCGCCCTTTTTCTGGCAGATGCCGGGGAGAATCGCAGGCTTCAATCGTGCATCGGAGGTCGCGGGCCGAACGGCGGCCATGGCGAGGCCGCGCAGGTCCGTCGGCGCTTCGAGATAGGGGGCTTCAAGCCAGCCCTGGCGCGCCCCCGCCATGCCGCAGATGAGCACGTCGAACGACCCGGATGAAGGCAGGTCGAGCCGGTCGCAAACATCGCTCAGCGCTGAAGGAAATTCGCTTTTTTCGAGCTTGCCCATGCCCCGGTCCGAGCTGGCGGAAGAGACCACAAGGTCATCCGCGCTCATGCCCCAGGCACGCAGATTGGACGTGCCCCAGTCCACAGCAATCCACGAAATTGAATCAGCCAATTTGTTCCTCGACACTTCCGGCATGGGCGGCGGCGCGACCCTAATCGCGGCGCTCCGCGCTGACCAGACCCAATCTGCGCCTGTTCAAAACAGCCCAAATCATCGGGCGCAACCGTCTTCTTGTCGGAATTGTATGATTTTTTCCCACAATGGCATTCACAGCGGCGCAGGGCATGATAGAACCACTGCCACGAAGGCCCAAAAGTTCGCGTTGCGGACGGACAAGGAAATGTCAGATGACTGCAGACAATGGCGGCAATGGCGGGCGCAAACTGCGTTCGCGTGCCTGGTTCGACAACCCCGATAACCCGGACATGACCGCGCTCTATCTTGAGCGTTACATGAATTTCGGCGTTTCGCGCGAGGAACTGCAGTCCGACAAGCCGATCATCGGCATTGCCCAGACCGGTTCTGACCTGAGCCCCTGCAATCGCCATCACATGGTGCTGGCCGAGCGCGTCCGCGAAGGCATCCGTGAGGCTGGTGGCATTGCAATCGAATTCCCGGTCCATCCGATCCAGGAAACCGGCAAGCGCCCGACCGCGGGCCTTGATCGTAACCTCGCCTATCTCGGCTTGGTTGAGGTGCTTTATGGCTATCCGCTCGACGGCGTCGTGCTGACCATTGGCTGCGACAAGACCACCCCGGCCATGCTCATGGGCGCGGCCACGGTCAACATTCCGGCTATCGCGCTGTCCGTTGGCCCCATGCTCAATGGCTGGCACAAGGGCGAGCGCACCGGCTCGGGCACCATTGTGTGGAAGGCCCGCCAGATGATGGCGGCTGGCGAAATCGACTATGCCCAGTTCATCGAGCTGGTGGCTTCTTCTGCCCCCTCGACTGGCTATTGCAACACCATGGGCACGGCCTCGACCATGAATTCGCTGGCCGAGGCGCTCGGTATGCAGTTGCCTGGTTCGGCTGCCATTCCCGCGCCCTATCGTGACCGCCAGGAAATGGCCTGGCGCACCGGCAAGCGCGCCGTGGAGATGGTGCATGAGGACCTGAAGCCTTCGGACATTCTGACCAAGGAAAACTTCCTCAACGCCATCGTGGTCAATTCGGCCATCGGCGGCTCCACCAATGCGCCGATCCACATCAACGCCATTGCCCGCCATATCGGCGTCGATCTCAATATCGACGAATGGCAGCAGCACGGGCTCAAGGTTCCGCTGCTGGTGAACCTGCAGCCGGCCGGCGAATATCTGGGCGAAGACTATTACCATGCCGGCGGCGTGCCCGCGGTGGTCAACGAGCTGATGGCCCAGGGCCTGATCCACGAGAACGCCCCCACCGTCAACGGCAAGACCATTGGCGAAAACTGCGCCAAGACGAGCATTCAGGACGACAAGGTCATCCGGCGCTTCGGCAATCCGCTCAAGGCCGAATCCGGCTTCCTGGTGCTGCGTGGCAATCTCTTCGACAATGCCATCATGAAGACCAGCGTGATCAGCCAGGAATTCAAGGATCGCTATCTCAGCGATCCGGCCCATCCCGGCATGTTCGAAGGCAAGGCCGTGGTCTTTGATGGTCCCGAGGACTATCACCACCGCATCGACGATCCTTCGCTGGAGATCGACGAGCACACTCTGCTCTTCATGCGCGGCGCCGGCCCGATCGGCTATCCGGGCGCTGCCGAAGTCGTCAACATGCGGCCGCCCGACTATCTCATCAAGAAGGGTGTTTCCTCGCTGGCCTGTATCGGTGACGGTCGCCAGTCCGGCACCTCGGGCTCGCCCTCCATCCTCAACGCCTCGCCTGAAGCGGCAGCCGGCGGCAATCTCGCCATCCTGCGCACCGGCGACCGCGTGCGGATCGACCTCAACAAGGGCGAGGCAGACATCCTGATTTCCAATGAGGAAATCGCCCAGCGCCGCGCGGCTCTGGAAGCGGACGGGGGTTACAAGTTCCCCAAGCACCAGACCCCCTGGCAGGAGATCCAGCGCGGCCTTGTCGACCAGCTCGGCAACGGCGCGGTCCTCCGCCCCGCCGTCAACTACCAGCGGATCGCCCAGACCAACGGCATTCCGCGCGACAACCACTAAGATCGTTCGGTTCAAACAAAAAAGGCCCGCCAATCTGGCGGGCCTTTTTCATTTTCGGAATTGCTGCTTTCGCTCAAATGGCCACAGGCAGGACCGCCTGCAAAGCCACCGTGGCCGGCAGGCTTAATACTTCCGCAGCAGACCCACCAGCCGGCCCTGCACCTTGACCCGGTCCGGCGGGAAGATGCGGGTTTCATAGGCGGGGTTGGCGGCCTCGAGCGCCACGGTGTCGCCCTTGCGGCGCAGGCGCTTGAGCGTGGCTTCCTCGTCATCAACCAGCGCCACGATGATTTCGCCCGTCGAGGCATGTTCCTGCTTTTTGATCAGCACAGTGTCGCCATCGAAAATGCCGGCATCGATCATCGAATCGCCGCGCACTTCGAGCGCATAATGCTCACCGGCGCCGAGCATTTCGGGCGGCACTGCAATGGTGTGCGAATGGGTCTGGATCGCCTCGATCGGCGTACCGGCCGCAATGCGCCCCATGACCGGAATGGAAATGGGCCGTGCATAGTCCTCGCCCGCGCTGACGCGGGATGGAGGCGAAGCAACCTTGCCCAGATTGCCCTCGATCACCGCAGGCTCAAAGCGCGCCTTGCGGCCACCAAGCGAGGGATTCATCGAATCCGGGAGTTTCACCACTTCGAGCGCACGAGCCCGGTTTGGCAGGCGGCGAATGAAACCGCGCTCTTCCAGCGCCGTGATCAATCGGTGGATGCCTGATTTCGAAGCGAGATCCAGCGCATCCTTCATTTCGTCGAAGGAGGGCGGAATGCCACTTTCTTTCATCCGCTCATGGATGAACATAAGCAGCTCGTGTTGTTTGCGCGTCAGCATCGCCACTCGACCCCAGAATCGGAACATAGACGGAACGACTATACGTGTTCCATTTATGTTCTGCAACTATTGGCCGAAAATTTCTATTTCGCGTTGTCGTCGCTCAGATTTGGCGGAGCGAAATAGCCTCGACATATGCACCCGCCGGCTGGCCGGGGTCATGCTCGGGCTGGATGACCAACATGTCCGCATGGGCCAAGGATGATGTGTGGCCGCTGTCCGTTTGCGAAATGGGCAGCAGGGCCGGGCCGGCATCGGTCTGGATCAACCGCGCGCGCATAAAATGCCGTCGCGCGCTATTGGGCGGAGTGGCTTCGGCCAAAGGCAGGCGCCATGGGGCAGGTTCAGCATAGCCGAGCCAGGCCCGCAAAGCCGGCTTGATGAAGGCAATGGCGGTGACCATGGCGGAGACCGGATTGCCCGGCAGGCCGAAGACCAGCGTGCGCCCGCGCGTACCGAACATCAGCGGCTTGCCCGGCCGCATATTGATGCGCCAGAAATCGAGCGTGACGCCGAGATCCTTGAGCGCATCCTGCACCAGATCATGCTCGCCCACGCTGGCGCCGCCGGTGGTGATGAGAATGTCGGGCTCCGCCTCAAACGCGTCCTTGAGGCGCGCCCGGAGCAGGGCGGCATCGTCGGTTACAATGCCGTGGTCGCTCACCAATTCCGTATAGGGCGCCAGCATGGCGGCGAGCCCAAAACTGTTGGAGGCGACGATCTGGTCTGGCCCAAGCCTGCTGCCGGGCAGGACAAGTTCGTCCCCCGTCGCCAAGAGGCTAATGCGCGGCCGGCGCGCCACGCTGAGTTCCGCGCAATTGGCGGCGGCGGCAACGGCAATCTGCATCGGCGCGAGCATCGTGCCGGACTCGACCAGCACCTGACCTGTAGCGAAGTCATTACCCCTGGGGCGAATGCTGTGGCCAAGCCGGGCAGGGGCGGTAAAGCTGACGACGTCGCCGTCCCGCACAGCCTCTTCCTGCATGATGACGGTGTCGGCGCCTGCTGGGACCGGCGCCCCGGTGAAGATGCGCACGGCCTCGCCTGCGCCCATGGACCCGGCAAATCCCGCGCCGGCCTGCGACATGCCGATGACTTTTAGCGCCGTCCCCGGCGCGACATCAGCCGCGCGCAGGGCATACCCATCCATGGCGCTGGCGTCGAAAGGCGGCTGGTCATGCGCGGCCACAACCGGCGCCGCCAGCACGCGCCCATTGGCCTCGGCCAGAGGCACGCTTTCCGCGCTGACCGGCGGCACGCGCGCAAGAATGGCGCTTATGGCGTCTTCGACTGGCAGCAGGCTCATGGCGCCCGCACGAAATCGCCCGACTTGCCGCCCGATTTTTCAACGAGGCAGATGTCGGAAATCACCATGGCCCGATCAATGGCCTTGGCCATGTCATAAAGCGTCAGCGCCGTGGTCGAAGCGGCCACCAAAGCCTCCATTTCGACCCCGGTCTGGCCTGTCGTTTCCGCAGTGGCGAGGATGAGAATGGCGCTCTCGCCATCGCCCTCGATCTCGACACTCACCTTGGTCAGCGGGATCGGGTGGCAGAGCGGAATGAGATCCGACGTCTTCTTGGCGGCCATGATGCCGGCGACGCGGGCCACGGCCAGCGCGTCGCCCTTCTTGAGGCCATTGCCAAGGATCGTCGCAATGGTGTTTGCCTCGCCACTGATCCGTGCCTGCGCCACGGCGCGGCGGCGCGTAACAGCCTTGTCACCGATATCAACGATATAGGCCTGCCCGCGTGCGTCGAGATGGGTCAGGCCGCCCTCAGCCATCAGCGCTGCATTTCCGGCGCGCCCAGCAGCAATGCCCGCGTTGCCGCCACCACATCATCCTGGCGCATCAGGCTTTCGCCAACGAGGAAGCTGCCAATCCCGGCGCGGTCCTCGAGCATTTTGACATGGCCATGATCGACAATGCCGCTCTCGCTCACCAGCAGCACATCGTCCGGCACACCTACGGCAAGGCTCACCGAGGTTTCCAGTGTCGTCTCGAATGTGCGCAGATTGCGGTTGTTGATGCCGATGAACTTGCTGTCGAGCGCCAGCGCCCGGTCGAGTTCGAGCTGATCATGCACTTCCACCAGCGCGTCCATGCCCCATTCCTCGGCGGCGTCGAGCATATAGCGCGCCATGTCGTCGCCAACGGCGGCAAGGATGATGAGGATGCAGTCGGCGCCCCAGGAACGGGCCTCGGCCACCTGATAGGTCTCGAACAGAAAGTCCTTGCGCAGCACCGGCAGCTTTGTCGCCGCCCGCGCTTCGATCAGATAGCTGGGCGAACCCTGAAAGCTGGGCCGGTCGGTCAGCACGGAAAGGCAGGCGGCGCCTGCCGTCTCATAGGCCCGGGCAATGGCAGCCGGGTCGAAATCGGGACGGATCAGACCCTTGGAGGGGCTCGCCTTCTTCACCTCGGCAATCAGCGCATATTCGCCTTTGGCGCGCTTGTCCTTGAGCGCCTGCAAAAAGCCGCGCGGCTTGGGCTGGTCGTGGGCCTGCGCCACCACTTCGGCCCAAGGGCGCATGGCCTTTGCCGCGGCGATTTCCTCGCGCTTATAGACTTCGATCTGCTGGAGAATATCACTCATGCGTTCTGTCCATTGGACACGGCCACCAGCCGCGCCAGAATTTCCTTGGCTTTGCCGCTGTCGATGGCGTGTGCCGCCATCTGGGCGCCTTCCTTGAGGTCCTTGACCTTGTCGGCAACGATCAGTGCGGCAGCCGAATTGAGCAGCACAATGTCGCGATAGGCGCCGGGTGCGCCATCGAACAACACCCTGATGGCCTCGGCATTATAGTCCGGGTCGCCGCCGATAATGTCCATGCCATCGCTCCGCGCGAGGCCCGCATCTTCGGGCGACACCTCAAAGCTGCGCAGATCGCCATTGGCAATCTGGGCCACAAAGCTTGTGCCGGTCGTCGTCAATTCGTCCAGCCCGTCACTGCCATGCACCACCCAGGCTTTGATGGCCCGGTTGGCCAGCAGCGCGGCGGCAATCGGCTCGACCCATTCCTCGGAAAACACCCCGAGCATATAGCGGCGCACGCTGGCCGGATTGGCCTGCGGCCCGAGCAGGTTGAACATGGTGCGCACGCCAAGCTCGGCGCGTGCTGGTCCCACATGCTTCATGGTCGGATGGTGCGATGGAGCAAACATGAAGCCGATGCCGACCTCGTTGACGCAGCGCGAAATTTCCGCAGGCGTCAGGTCCAGCTTGACCCCCAGCGCCTCAAGCGCCTGCGACGAACCTGACCGCGACGATAACGCCCGATTGCCATGCTTGGCCACCGGCACGCCGCAGGCGGCAACCACAAAGGAGGCCGCCGTCGAAATATTGAGCGTGCCCGCGCCATCGCCGCCGGTGCCGACAATGTCCACGGCATTTTCCGGCGCTTCGACCGGGATCATGTTCTCGCGCATGATCGAAACCGCCGCCGCGATTTCGCCCACCGTTTCGCCCTTGATCCGCATTCCCATGAGGAAGGCGCCAATCTGGCTGGGAGAAGCCTGTCCCGACATGATGATGCGCATCACCGAGCGCATGTCCTCGCCGGTCAAATCCTTGCCGTCTGCAATGCGGCTCAGGGCGTGTTTGATATCCATCACGCGGCCTTTCGGCTGTTGAAGTCGCGGGCAATATTGAGAAAATTCTGCAACAAAGCGTGACCGTTTTCCGACGCAATGCTTTCCGGGTGGAATTGCAAACCATGCAGCGGCAGGCTGCGGTGCTGCATTCCCATGATCAGCCCGTCGCTGGTCGTGGCCGTCACCTCCAGCACATCGGGCAGCGTCTCCTGCCGCACGATCAGCGAGTGATAGCGCGTTGCCTCGAATTCATTGTTGAGGCCGCGGAAAATGCCCTTGCCATTATGGGTGATCTTGCTGGTCTTGCCATGCACCAGATGCGGTGCGCGGATGACGTCGCCGCCCAGCGCCTGGCCCATGGCCTGATGACCGAGGCACACGCCCAGCATGGGAATGTCAGTCTTGAACCGGTCGATCACGGCAAGGCAAATCCCCGCCTCGTTTGGCGTGCAGGGGCCGGGCGAGAGCACAATGGCATCGGGCGCCATGGCGTCGATCTCGTCGACCGTGATCTTGTCGTTGCGGACCACCGTGGGGTCGGCGCCGAGTTCGCCCAGGAAGT
>JAEYTY010000140.1 GCA_023433775.1 Pseudomonadota bacterium
GCCCTGCATAGCGGCGACGACGCGCTGGCCGACTGCCTGATGGGCCGGATGCACCAGATAAGCGTCACGGGCGGCAGCGTCGCGGAAATCCATGGTGAAGCCATGGACAAAACCCTGACCCAGGCCCTCGGGCGAAACATTGGGGCCGTAGCTCATGGCCAGAAAGCCGTCGATCAGCGGCTGGAGGGCGCGCAGATCGGCCTCAATGCCGTCGCGCTCGGCCTGCGGGACGTCGGCGCGGAAGCGGAGAAAAACGCAGTGGCGGATCATGGGCAGGGTTCCGGAAAGACGAGAAGTACGAGTCGTTTGAATCGGTTAGGTCGAAAAACTCAAATCTTGAATCTGGATGAAGTTTGGCACGGATTGGCGGGGTGAGGATAAGTCTTTGAAGGGGCGGCAACCGGCCCGGCCCTGCGACCTGCCATTCGAGCATAGCTCTCATGGCCTTCTCGCCTCAATTCGCTCCACTGGAGCGAATTGGCCTTCGGCACGGCTCTAAGCTCCACTGGAACGATTTTCCGCTGCGCGGACGGGCCTCACCCCACAAACTTGTTATTCCGCGGGAAGCCGGTTGGCGGCTGGCGTCCTGCGGTGGCGCGGTCGCCGGCCCAGTCGGCCAGTTCCTCCGTGGGCTTGGAATAGGTGCGGCCCGATGAATCGGTCCAGGTGAGACCATCGGCGGCGTAGAAGGTCTTGATGTCTGAAATGCCGCCATCCTTGTAGCGCTGCAGGCGCACGCCCTTGCCGCGGGACATGGCGGCGAGCTGGCTGAGCGGAAAGACCAGCAGCTTGCGGTTCTGGCCGATAACGGCGACGCGGTCGCCATCGCTGGGCACGATCAGAGCCGCCTCGTCCGGCGTGGTGACATTGAGGATCTGCTTGCCCTTGCGGGTATTGGCGATGAGATCGTCCTCGTTGACGACAAAGCCATAGCCGGCGAGAGAGGCGATGATGCGCTGCTTGCCGGGGCGATAGACGAAGAGCGCGACAATGTCCTGCCCCTCCTCGATATCGACCATGATGCGCACCGGCTCGCCCTGCCCGCGTCCGCCGGGCAGTTTGTCGGCACCGAGCGTATAGACCTTGCCGCCTGTGGTGAGCATCAGCAGCTTGTCGGTCGTTTCGCAATTGAACGACAGCTTCAGGCGATCGCCAGACTTGAAGGTCTTTTCGTCCACGGGGGCATTGTGGCCCTTGGGGGCGCGGATCCAGCCCTTTTCAGAGAGCATGACCGTGATCGGCTCACGCTCGATAAAGGCTTCGATGACCTCGGCCGCGTCGGCTGTGGGCGCCATGGCGTGGATGGAGCGGCGGGCGCCGAGCTTGTGCGGCGTGGTGCCATCGGCCTCGAACAGGGGATAGGCTTTTTTGAGCCCTTCCACCTGCTTGGCAATTTCGCCCCAGAGGCGTTTGTCGGACGCCAGCAGCGCTTCGAGCTTGCCCTTTTCTTCGGTGAGCTTCTTGTGTTCTTCGCGCAGCTCAATTTCCTCAAGCTTGCGCAGGGAGCGCAGGCGCATGTTGAGGATGGCTTCGGCCTGATTGTCGGTCAGGTTGAAGGTCGCCATCAGGCTGGCCTTGGCGTCATCTTCCTCGCGGATGATGCGGATCACCTCATCGAGATTGAGATAGGCGACGATATAGCCTTCGAGCACTTCAAGGCGGTTGGCGATCTGCTCTAGCCGATGGTGGGAGCGGCGAACCAGCACGACCTTGCGGTGATCGAGCCAGGCGCGCAGCGCATCGGCGAGGCTCATGACACGCGGGATCGTGCCCTTGTCGAGCAGATTGAGATTGAGCGGGAAGCGGACTTCGAGCTCGGTCAGCTTGAAGAGCTGCTCCATGAGAATGACCGCATCGACCGTGCCGGCGCGCGGCTCGAGCACGAGGCGAATATCGTCGGCGCTTTCGTCGCGCACGTCCTTGAGGAGGGGCAGTTTTTTCGCCAGCAGCAGCTCGGCGATCTTTTCGACAAGGCGGGACTTCTGAACGCTGTAGGGGATCTGGGTGATGACGATCTGATAGACGCCCCTGCCCTTTTCTTCCTTTTCCCAGACGGCGCGGAGGCGGAACGAGCCGCGACCGGTTTCGTAGGCATTGACGATGGAAGAGCGGGATTCAACGAGATGACCGCCGGTGGGAAAATCGGGGCCGCGCACCAGATCGTCCATGCTCGGCGGGGCCGAGAGATCGGCGTGGATCAGCTCTTCGGTTGTCGCGGCGGGATTGTGGATTAGCTTGAGTGCAGCATTGCACAGCTCGACCAGATTATGCGGCGGCACGGACGTCGCCATGCCCACGGCGATGCCGGTGGAGCCATTGGCCAGGAGGTTCGGGAAGTTGGACGGCAGGACGACGGGCTCTTCGTCTTCGCCGTCATAGGTCGGCTTGAAGTCGATGGCATTCTCGGTGATGCCTTCGAGGAGGCGCGTGGCCACATCGGTCATACGGCTTTCGGTGTAGCGCATGGCCGCCGGGCTATCGCCGTCGATATTGCCGAAATTGCCCTGACCATCGACCAGCGGATAGCGCAGGGCAAAGTCCTGGGCGAGGCGCACCAGGGCGTCATAGATCGACTGGTCGCCATGGGGGTGGAACTTACCGATCACGTCGCCGACGATGCGGGCGCTTTTCTTGTAGCCCTGATTGGGATCGAGCTTGAGGAGGCGCATGGCATGGATGATGCGCCGATGCACGGGTTTCAGACCGTCGCGGGCATCGGGCAGCGCGCGCTGGGTGATGGTCGAGAGCGCGTAGCTCAGATACCGCTCTTCAAGCGCCTGCTTGAGATCGACGATACGCTGATCGTCGGCTGGCGGAAGGGTATCGGCGTCGGACATTGGCTACTCAAATCATGAGAACGAATCAGGTGCAGAGTATAGCGGGCATGGGCCTTTCCGCGCAGGGCCGAGTGGTTTTGCACGGCTTATGGCAGGCCTTTTTGCCGGACGGCGTTTCTGCCTCCGGGTTTAGGTAGATGATGGTGCCCGGAGGCGGTTGCCGCCTCGGAATTTTTAAAAAATGAGACGATAATCGCCTCCGGGCGCCCTAGCCATGAGAGCATAGCTCTCATGGCCTTTTCGCCTCAAATCTCTCCACCGGAGAGATTTGCCCTTCGGGACAACTCAAAGTCTGGCGAGGGGAGTTTCCTAGGGGGATGTTGCCATCACGAACCCATCTCCGAGCCCAGCCTCCTTGCGACGATGAAGAGGCCTCCCGACTGTCACCGGGCAGTTGATCGTCACAACTCCACCGCTGCCCGGTTGA
>JAEYTY010000001.1 GCA_023433775.1 Pseudomonadota bacterium
ACCCCGTGGACCGCATCAAGATTGACCGTTCTTTCGTCAGCCAGCTCGCACCGGGCCATGACAGCGTCGCCATCACCACCGCCCTGGTGACGCTCGCCCACGCCATGCGCATGAGCGTCACCGCCGAAGGGGTCGAGACCGAGCAGCAGGCCGATATCCTGGGCCAACTCGGCTGCAATATTCTGCAAGGCTTCCTGTTCTCGGGCGCCGTGAACCGCAACGCCATCCTGGAAATCTTTGCCCAGCCGGAAAACCTGCCCATGGTCCACACACGGCACCGTCTGCCCGATGCCAATCAGGCACTCGGAGACATCCGCCTCGCCGCGTCCTGAACCGCCCGCTTATTGCGGCGCAGGCTGCATGGCGCCAAACACCATGTAGATGATGGCGAAAAGCACGATAACGCCCACCAGCGAGGTGATCAGCACGCGCAGGTTCATCTTGCGCTGATTGCCCTGGCGCACTTCGGTTTTGCTTTTCTTGGGATCGTAGGTTTCCATGACGCTCTCCTGTTATGTCGATAAGCCAACGTATGCGCGCCATGGCGGTTCCCCATGACTCACGGGGACTTGACGGCGCATCGCGGCAGGACGACCCTTTGGCATGAACAAACCAAATAACGACCAGAACCCCTCCGCTCTTTTGACCCGCATGATCATGGCCGGGCAAGGCAAGGAGCCTGCCGAACTCGTGATCCGCAATGTCGGCCTGCTCGACGTGATCACTGGCGCGGTCACCAATACCGACATCGCCATAGTCGCCGATCGGATCGTGGGCACCCATGCGCGCTACGAAGGCAAAGAGGTCATCGACGGAACCGGCCGCTTCGCCGTGCCCGGCTTCATCGATACCCACCTCCATATCGAATCGTCCTTGGTCACCCTCCTCGAATTCGACCGCTGCGTGCTGCCTTATGGCGTCACCACGGTTCTCTGCGACCCGCACGAAATCGCCAATGTGCTGGGCGCCGAAGGCATTCGCTACTTCCTCGACAGCGCCGAGCGCACCATCATGGATGTGCGGATCAATCTCTCCTCCTGCGTGCCCGCCACGCCCTTCGAAACCGCCGGCGCGCGGCTCGAAGTCGAGGACCTCCTGCCCTTCCGCGACCATCCCAAAGTCGTCGGCCTGGCCGAAATGATGAACTTTCCCGGCGTGCTCAACGCCGATCCCGGCATTCTCGCCAAGCTGGTTGCCTTCCAGAATGACCATATCGACGGCCACGCACCCCTGCTGCGCGGCACGGCGCTCAATGGCTATCTCGCCGCCGCCATCCGCACCGACCACGAGGCCACCAGCGCCGAAGAAGCCCGCGAAAAACTGGCCAAGGGCATGGCCATCCTCATCCGCGAAGGCTCGGTCTCCAAGGACCTCAAGGCGCTCGCCGAAATCCTCGACGAAAACACATCGAGCTTCGTCGCCCTCTGCACCGATGATCGCAACCCGCTCGACATCGCCGAAGAAGGCCACCTCGATAGCTCCATCCGCCGCCTGATCGCCATGGGTCGCCCGCTGCACCATGTCTATCGCGCGGCGAGCCACTCGGCCGCCCGCATATTCGGGCTGACCGATCGCGGCCTGATCGGGCCCGGCTGGCGCGCCGACATCGCGCTCGTGGATAGCCTTGAAGACTGCCGCGTATCCGACGTTATCGCCGCAGGCCGCCTGGTCACGCCCGCCCTGTTTGATGCCCGCGAAACTGTCCCGCCGGTTGGCCTCACCTCCATGAAGGCCAAGCCGGTCACCGCCGCAGCCTTCGCCACCGCCCCCAAACCCGGCCAGAACCGCGTCCCCGTCATCGGCGTCCGCCCCGGCCTCATTCTCACCTTCCGCGAAGAAGCCACGCTGGAAGTCAGCGACAATGGCCTCTTGCCCGATCTCGCCGCCGACGTCATCAAGCTCGCCGTCATTGAGCGCCATGGCAAGAATGGCAATATCGGCCGCAGCTTCGTCACCGGCTTCGGCCTCAAGCGCGGCGCCATCGCCTCTTCCGTCGGCCACGACAGCCACAATATAACCGTGGTCGGCGCCGACGATGCCGACATGGCCGTGGCGGTCAATCGGCTGATCGAACTGGGTGGCGGCTTCGTGGTGGCGGAAAACGGACAAGTGACCGCCGATCTGGCCCTTCCGCTGGCTGGCCTCATGAGCCTCAAGAGCTTCGAAGACGTCGCCCATGATCTCCATCACCTGCGCGACGCGGCCAAGGCGCTCGATTGCGTGCTGCCAGAGCCTTTCCTGCAGGTGGCGTTCCTGGCGCTCCCGGTGATCCCGCATTTGAAGATGACCGACAGAGGATTGTTCGATGTCGACAAATTCGATTTCGTGAGCTGAACCATGAGCCTTGGCTCGCTCGCCCTCGCCCAGCTCTATCATCTGCCCCCGCGTTTCAATCGCGCGCGCAGCACGCGCAATATCGCCCTGTCTATGGACGATGGCGTGACGCTGATGACCGATCTTTACGAGCCCCGCGCGCCCGGTCGGCACCCGACCATTCTCATGCGCCTGCCCTATGGGCGGTCCGGCTTCAGCACGGTCGCTGAGGCCTATGCCGAGCGCGGCTTCAATGTTGTGCTCCAAGCCTGCCGGGGCACCGAAAAGTCCGGCGGCGAATTCGAGCCGCTGGTCAATGAGCGGGCCGATGGCCTCGCCACACTGCGCTGGATTGAGGCCCAGGACTGGTATGATGGCCGCATCGGCCTCTCCGGCCCGTCCTATCTCGGCTATGCCCAATGGGCCATTTGCGACGCCTTGCCGGAAACCGCGGCCATGGCGACCAAGGTCACCAGCGCCGAGTTCCAGTCCGTCGTCTTCCCTGCCGGCGCCTTCCACCTTGGCCTATGGCTCTCCTGGGTTCAGGTGATCGAAGGCCTGCGCGGCAATCCGCTCAAAATGAGCGGCACCATGTTTTCAGGCGGCGTCGAAAAGCGAACCGCCAGGGCCGCGGCGCATTTGCCTTTGCTGGAGGCGGATGTGGTTGCGGTGGGGCATGAAGTGCCATTCTGGCGCCACTGGTTTGGCAATGCCATCGGCAATGACGCCTTCTGGTCCGCCATGGACCACCGCCACCGCCTGGGCAAATCCACCCCGCCCAACCACTTCATTTCCGGCTGGTACGACTTCATGCTCGATCAGTTGCTGCGCGATTATGCGCGACTGGTTGAGCTTGGCCACACGCCTTTTCTCACCATCGGCCCATGGACCCATGTGAGCAATGACCTGCAAGGCACCAGCATCCGCGAAACGCTGAGCTGGATGCGCGCCAAGCTATTGGGCGATGCCTCAGGCCTTCGCGACAAGCCGGTCCGCATTCACATCTCCGGCCTCGACGAATGGCGCGACTATGACGCCTATCCGCCCGGCCCCGCGTCAGAAATGGTCTGGCATATCGCGCCAGACGGGGCCTTGAGCACCATTGTGCCCGCCGCGAATGGCAGTGACCACTATCGCTATGATCCATCCGACCCAACGCCCAATGTCGGCGGGGCCATGCTGGCCTTTACCGGCGCGGGGCCGGTCGACAATGCGCCGCGCGAAGACCGCGCCGATGTGTTGTTCTATACCAGCGCCAAACTGGCCCAGCCGCTGACCATTATCGGCCAGACCCGCGTGACGCTTCACGCCCGCACCAGCATACCCCATGCCGACTTCTTCCTGCGCCTATGTGATGTTGGGGAAGGCGGCATTTCGACCAATATTTGCGACGGGCTGATCCGTGTAACACCCGCAACGCCGCGCGAGGCAGACGGCAGCCTGAAACTGCAGTTCACATTGCACGCTACCGCCCATTGCTTCCGCGCCGGGCACCGCCTGCGCCTTCAGATTTCGTCAGGCGCCCATCCCCGCTATGCCCGCAATATGGGCACCGACGAGCCTATCGGAACTGCCACGACGCTCGTTTCCTGCGATGTCGAAATCCTTCATGGCGGCACCAGCATGAGTCTTCCCGCGCATAGCGATTTTTGAGTGGCGTACATCACCTGCGATGACGTTCGTACATCAGCCGGAACTGGGCTGAGATATCCACAGGTCGCATAAAATTTATATGCTAAATCCTTTTAGCTTTGCCGATGGCAAGTCATTGATCCGATTGAAAAACGCCCGGCGCACCCCGACCCTGGCTGACCTCCCGGCCGTCAAGTCAGCCCTCAACCGCCCCGCGCATCATTGCGAGTTTTGTTATTCTGCATAACAATATCCGGGCACGTTAAGATGCATTTGGGAGGATTGAATGAACCCGATCTGGCGGAATTCCGTCGCCCTGGCCACGCTGCTCACAGCGCTGGGCATGGCAGGCGCGGCACAGGCAGAGGCGCTCGACTGCGCTGATGTCGCCACGCATGATTTCGGCATTGAAGGCCTTGTGGTCTCCAGCGCCACGGCAGAACCCGTTGGCGAAAATGCGCCCGTCGCCCATTGCCTGGTCCGCGGCCATGTCGCCGAACGCACCGGTATAGATGGCAACACCTATCGCATCAGCTTCGAGTTGCGCCTGCCCGACGACTGGAATGGCCGCTTCGTCCACCAGTTCAATGGCGGCAATGACGGCGCCGTGGTCCCCGCCATGGGCGACTTGCTGAATGCCAATCCGGCAGACTCGGCCCTCGCCCGCAATTACGCGGTGGTCTCGAGCGATGCCGGACACAATGGTGAAGCCCATCCCGAGGCCGGCCTCGCCAGCGGCGCCAAGTTCGGCTTCGATCCCGAGGCGCGCCAGGACTATGGCTATGGCGCCGTGGTCAAACTCAACCCGGTGGCAACTCAAATCGTCGAAGCCTATTACGATGGCGAGATCGCCTATAGCTATGGCGTCGGCGGCTCGAATGGCGGGCGCCACGCCATGGTCCAGGCCACCCGTTCACCCGACGCCTTCGACGGTATTCTCGCCGGCTTCCCCGGCTTCAACCTGCCGCGCGCTGCCGTGCAGCACGCCTGGGACGTGCAGAGCTTCAAGGCCGTCAATGGCGACATCCGCACCGCCTTTGCGCCTGAAGACCTGCAACTGGTCGGCGATGCCATCGTGGCCGCCTGCGACGGGCTGGATGGCCTCGAAGATGGCATTATCGGCGACACGCCCGCCTGCCAGGCGACATTCGATATTGCCAGCCTCACCTGCGAAGCAGGTGCAACCAATGCCTGCCTCAGCGACAAGCAGGTCGAAGCCCTTCGCCGCGTCCACGCCGGCCCCACCAATTCGGCGGGCGAAGCGCTCTACACCGATTGGGCCTGGGATCGCGGCATCGCGACAGGTGACTGGCGCTTCTGGCGCCTCGAAAGCCCCATTCCGCCTTGGGACAATCTCCCCCTCATTGCCACCATGGGCGCCTCTTCGCTGGCCATGATCTTTTCCAGCCCGCCGGTCGATGTCAGCGGCACCCCGGCCGACCTCGAGCAATTCCTGCTCGACTACGATTTCGACAAGGCTTCGATCGCCGACAGCGACGCCACCTTCGCCGAGTCGCCGCTGGAGTTCATGACGCCAACCGACGTCGAAAATCCGCTGATGGCCGATTTCAAGGAAGCCGGTGGCAAGATCATCGTCTTCCACGGCGTCAGCGACCCGGTCTTCTCGGTCAACGACACGACCAACTGGTACGAAAAGCTCGATGCCAATTATGACGGCAAGGCCGAAGACTTCGCCATGCTCTACACCATTCCCGGCATGGGCCACGGCCCCGGCGGCCCGGCAACGGACAAGTTCGATGCCTTTGATGCCCTGGTGGATTGGGTCGAAAACGGCAAGCAGCCCGAACATCTCGTCGCCGAAGTGACCCCGGACAATCAATATGTCCCCGACATGATCGGCATCACCCGCAAGATTTGCCCCTATCCGGCAATCCCGCGCTATCAGGGCGGCGACGAAGCCAGCCACGAAAGCTTCGCCTGCGAATAAAACAATGAAGCCCGCCGAAAGGCGGGCTTCGAACCGTCCGATGGCGAGGGAACGTCCTACCTCGCTTCCCGCGCCTTCACCTTCCGCCGCGCCGCGTGCAGCAGCGGCTCGGTATAGCCGCTGGGCTGATCAGCGCCATGCAGGGCCAGATCAAGCGCCGCCTGGAAGGCCACCGACTGGAAATTGTCGGCCATGGGCCGATAGAGCGGGTCGCCCGCGTTCTGCCCATCGACCACCTTGGCCATGCGCTCGAACACCGAGGTCACCTCGTCGCGGCTCACCAATCCATGGCGCAACCAATTGGCCACGGCCTGGCTGGAAATGCGGCAGGTGGCGCGGTCTTCCATCAGCCCGACATTGTTGATGTCTGGCACTTTGGAGCAGCCGACGCCCTGCTGCACCCAGCGCACGACATAACCCAGTATGCCTTGCGCATTGTTTTCCAGCTCGCGCGTAATCTCCTCGCGGCTCAGCGAAAACGGCGCCTGTACCGGCATGGAGAACAGCGCCGAAAGCGGCGGCAGCGCCTGGTTGTGCCGGCGCTTCTGCGCCTCGAACACATCGACCTGATGATAGTGCAGCGCGTGCAGCGTCGCGGCGGTCGGTGAAGGCACCCAGGCCGTGTTGGCCCCTGCATTGGGGTGGCCGATCTTGGCGTCCATCATCACCGCCATATCGTCTGGCCGCGCCCACATGCCCTTGCCGATCTGCGCCTTGCCCGAAAACCCGCAGGCCAGCCCGATCAGCACATTGCGGTCCTCATATGAACTGATCCAGCGCTCCGACTTGATCTCATCCTTGCGCAGCACGGCGCCCGCTTCCATCGAGGTGTGGATTTCATCGCCTGTCCGATCAAGGAAGCCGGTATTGATGAAAAACACCCGGGCGCGCGCCGCATGGATCGCCGCCTTGAGATTGGCCGAGGTCCGCCGCTCCTCATCCATGATGCCGATCTTGATCGTGTTGGGTTTGAGGCCGAGGAAAGCTTCGACAGACGCGAAAATATCGCAGGCGAAGCCCACCTCTTCCGGCCCATGCATCTTGGGCTTCACCACATAGATCGCGCCATGGCGGGCATTGGCGCCGCTGTCGTGCATGGCGCAGAGCGCGGTGACCGCCGCATCCATCAGCCCCTCGCCAATCGGCTTGCCGTCTAGCAGCACCGCGTCCGTGGTCATCAAATGCCCAACATTGCGCACCAGCAGCAGCGAACGCCCCTTGAGCAGCAGCGGATAGCCGCTGGGGTCTCTATAGGTGCGGTCCGGCAACAGGCGGCGGGTGATCGTCTTGCCGCCCTTTTCAAACGTATCGGCCAGCGCCCCAGTCATCAGGCCCAGCCAGTTGCGATAGACCCCGACCTTGTCCTCGGCATCGACCGCCGCCACCGAATCCTCGCAGTCCTGGATCGTGGTCAGCGCCGCCTCGACAATGACATCGCTCAGCCCCGCCGGATGGGTCGCGCCGATGGCGCTTTCCGGATCGATGACCAGAATGGCGCAGAGCCCGTTATGGCGCAGCACGATCTCGGCCTTGCCGTCACCACCAGAATAACCGGCGAAAGCGCTGCGGTCCTTCAGCGTCGCCGGCCCCCCTTTGGTGTCGATCACCAGATTGGCCAAAGCCGCCTGCTCGACCACCACATAGGACGTGACATCGGCATGGCTGCCGCTCGAGAGCGGGAACGCCTCATCCAGAAACGCCGCCGCCCGCGCCACGACAGCCGCGCCGCGCGCCGGATTATAGCCCTTGCCCGGCGCCAGCTCGCCCTCGCGGCTGATCACGTCCGTGCCATAGAGCGCGTCATAAAGGCTGCCCCAGCGCGCATTGGCGGCGTTCAGCGCATAGCGGGCATTGGAGACCGGCACCACCAGCTGCGGCCCGCAAACGCTCGAAATCTCCGGGTCGAGCCCCTCGGTTTCAATGGTGAAATCATTCGGCTCGTCGACCAGATAGCCGATGTCGCGCAGGAACTGCTCATAGCCTGCCGGATCGCTGGCCACCCCGCCATTGCGCCGGTGCCAGTCATCGACCTGCCCCTGCAATTCATCGCGCCACGCCAGCAGCCGCGCATTGGTCGGCACATGCTTGCGCACCATCTCCGCAAAGCCATCCCAGAACTGCTCCGCCGTCACCGCCACCCCCGGCAGCGCCTCCTTTTCCACGAAATCCACCAGCAATGGATGGACGGAAAGGCCGGATTTGCTCTGGTAATCGGTCATGACGATGCCTTTGTGGTGCTGATCTGCGCCGCTGGATGTAGAGAGAGTCTAGGGCATAGCCCCCCGGCCTCACAACCCGCTCAAAATCGACTTCGCCCTTGCGCCAGCCACATAGACCTCGGCGATAGACCGGTCGTCGCCCATGGTCTGGAGCAGGAATAGTTCCTCAGCCAGCGTCGCCATCGTCGCGTGCCGCATCCGCATGGTCGGCGTCGCCCCCGCATCGAGCACCACCAGGTCCGCCGCCCGTCCCGGCGCGATGGAACCGATCGTATCCTCCAGCCCCAGCGCCTCGGCATTGCCCAGCGTGGCCATATGGAACGAGGCAAACGGGTTGAGCCGCTGCCCGCGCAATTGCAGCACCTTGTAACCCTCGTCCAGCGTGCGCAGCATGGAAACACTGGTGCCCCCGCCGATATCGGTGGCAATCCCGATCCGCACCCCGGCCGTCATCAGCCGCTCGCGGTCGAACAGCCCCGAACCCAGAAACAGGTTCGAGGTCGGACAAAACACTGCCACGGACCCCGTCTCAGCCAATACACCCGTCTCGCGATGATTGAGATGAATGCAATGCCCCAGCAGCGTCTTCCGCCCCAGCAGCCCATAATCCTCATAAATGCCCGTATAGTCGGGCGAGCCGGGATAAAGCTCCATCGAATAGCTGATCTCGGCGTCGTTCTCGCTGAGATGGGTCTGCACGTAGCATTCCGGATGCTCCGCGACGAGCGCCCGCGCCGCCTCCATCTGCCCCGGGGTCGAGGTAATGGCAAAGCGCGGCGAGATGGCGTAAAGCCCGCGGCCCCTGCCATGCCAGCGGGCGATCAGCGCCTTGCTGTCGTCATAGCCCGATTGCGCCGTGTCGCAGAGTTCCTCCGGCGCATTGCGATCCATCATCACCTTGCCGCCGATCATCAGCATATTGCGCCGCTGCGCCTCGGCGAAAAACGCATCGACGCTTCGCGGATGGCTGGAGCAATAGGCAACGGCACTGGTCGTGCCATGCCGGATCAGCGCGTCATAAAAGTCCACCGCCACGGCATCGGCATGGCCCTGCTGGGAAAACTTCTGCTCTTCCACAAAGGTATAGGTATTGAGCCATTCGAGCAGCGAACCGGCATAGGAGGCCATCATCTGGCTCTGCACATAGTGCAGATGCATGTCGATAAAGCCCGGCATGATCAGATGCGGCCGATGGTCGATGATCACTGCGCCGGCAGTGTCAGCCCGATCAAAATCGCCTACCGCGACAACAATGCCGTCCTCGATGCTAACCGCGCCATCTTCGAGATAAAGATAGCTTTCCGCATCATCCATGCCCTGGGGCGCGCGCCGAAAACTCAGCACCCGCCCGCGCAAAATGGTTCGCGTCACGTGCCCGATCCTTCGCGATACCACTCGACCAATAGCGCCCGCTCGGCGTCTGTCATTTCGGTGGCGTTGCCCGGCGGCATGGCGTGGCTCCAGCCGGCCTGGATGACGATTTCATGGGCGTGGTTGGCAATGGCGATATCATTGTCGAGAATGACATTCTTGGGTGCCTGATAGACCCCCTCCCACACCGGCTCGGCCGTATGACACATGGCGCATCGCGTCTGCACGGCAAGGCTCGCCGCCTCAAAATGCTCGGTCGCGGCAAAACGCTCGCCGCTGACGCTGATCAGCGTCTCGCTGTCCGCGCCGGGCAGCTTTGGCGCCGTCGAAAGCCACGCGATGATGAGGAAAAGCACGACCGCCACGGCCCAGGTCCAGTGCGGATTGCCCTTCCGCGCGTGGCGTGTGTTGAAATAGTGCCGGATGACCACGCCAACGAGGAAGATCAGCGAGGCAATAATCCAGTTCCACTGCGTGGCGAAAGCCAGCGGGTAATGGCTCGACAGCATGAAGAAAATGACGGGCAGCGTCAGGTAGTTATTGTGCAGGCTCCGCTGCTTGGCGATCTTGCCATATTTGGCGTCGGGCACCCGCCCGGCCTTCAAATCGCCCACCACGATCCGTTGATTGGGGATGATGATCATCGCCACATTGGCCGTCATGATGGTGGCGGTGAAGACGCCCATATGCAGCATGGCGGCGCGGCCGGTGAACAGCTGCGTATAGGCCCAGCTCATGGCGACGAGGATGGCAAACAACACCAGCATAAGTCCGGTCGTCGATTGGCCAACGGGCGACTTGCAGAGCGTGTCGTAGAGCAGCCAGCCGATCACGATGGAGCCGGCAGAAAGCAGGATGGCGACCCAATTGGGCACGTCGAGCACATTGCGGTCGATCAGGAACAGGTCCGCCCCGACATAATAGAGCAGCACCAGCAGCACCGCGCCGGATAGCCAGGTCGCGTAGCTCTCCCATTTGAACCAGGTCAGGTGCTCGGGCAGAAATTCCGGTGCCACCAGGTATTTCTGGATGTGATAAAAGCCCCCGCCATGCACCTGCCATTCCTCGCCATGCGCCAGCGGCGGCAGGCTCGGCGTCTTGCGCAGGCCAAGGTCGAGCGCGATGAAATAGAATGATGACCCGATCCAGGCTATGGCCGTCACGACATGCAGCCACCGCGCCGCAAACATCGCCCATTCATAGAAAATCGCCAGATCGCCCATTGTTTTGTCCCTGCAAGGTTCAGGCCTCGGCACTCCGCCGGCCCGACCCCTCTTTCGCCTCCCTCCCCCTTGAGGGGAGGGATTGAGGGTGGGGGTCGCGCGGTTATAACCAAACCACCCCCACCCCATCTTCGCTAAGGCCTTCGGCCAAGCTGCGACACCCTCCCCTCAAGGGGGAGGGTGGCAGAGCCCTGGCAACCGTCAAACGTCTTAGGCGTTCACGCCTGCGACATACCAGTCCATGGCCCAGAGGCCAGCGTCATCGATGGTCTGGCCAGCAGGAACGCGCTCGGTTCCGGTATTGTCGGTGATCGGGCCGGTGAAGGGGTTGAGCGAGCCATCGACAATGCCATTCTTGACGGCTTCGGCGGCAGCAACAACGTCAGCCGGGATCTTCTCATTGTAGTCGCCGATAACGACTTCGCCGGCGGCAATGCCGGGCCAGCTGTCGTCCGACACCCAGGTGCCGGCCTGAACGTCCTTGACCACCTGGATATAGTGGGGCGCCCAGATATCGATGATGGCGCTGAGGTGGGACTTGGGCGCAAAGGCGCTCATGTCCGCGCCCTGGCCGAAGCCACCGACAATGCCGCGTTCTTCGGCAACCTGCAGCGCGGCCGGGCCATCGGTGTGCTGCACGAGGATATCCGCACCCTGGTCGATCAGCGCGCGGGCCGCGTCAGCTTCCTTGGCCGGGTCATGCCAGCTCGAAAGCCACACGACATTGACCTTGATATCGGGATTGACCTTCTGGGCCGCCAGCGTGAAGGCATTGATGCCCATCACAACTTCGGGGATCGGGAACGAGCCGATATAGCCGATCGTGTTGGTCTGGGAGAGGTGACCGGCGAGCGTGCCCATGACGGCGCGGCCTTCATGGAAGCGGGCATTATAGGTGCCGACATTTTCCGAACGCTGGTAGCCCGTGGCGTGCTCAAAGATCACGTCCGGGAATTCCTTGGCGACCTTGATGACATAATCGCCGAAGCCGAAGCTGGTGGCGAAGATGATCTTGTTGCCCTGCTGGGCCAGTTCACGCAGCACGCGTTCGCAATCGGGACCTTCGGGAACGCTTTCCACGAAGGTGATTTCGATCTGGTCGCCAAATTCGGCTTCCAGCGCCTGTGCGCCGGTCCAGTGGCCAAAGGTCCAGCCATTGTCGTCCTTGGGGCCGACATTGACGAAACCGATCTTGAGCGGGCCGTCCTGGCCAAAGGCCAGGGAGCCCATCAGCGGCAGGGCCAGACCGGCAGCGCCGATCCGCAGAACATTACGCCTTGTAATCGAAGTCATTCGTTTCTCTCCTTGAGTGACTTTATTGGTTTTGGGTTTTTACTGGCCGGGCTTGAAAGGCTTGCCCAGACATGCAGGCGCCGCTGAATTGCCGGAGCGCTTCAGCGAAATGAGGACGAGCACGACAATGGTCGCGATATAGGGCAGCGCCGCCCAGAATTCGGATGGCACGATGCCGGTGCTGCCAGAGGCCTTGGTGTAAAGCTCGATGGTCATCACGAGGCCAAAGAGATAGGCGCCGGCCAACAGCCGGAACGGCCGCCAGGCGGCAAACACCACCAGCGCCAGCGCAATCCAGCCGCGCCCGGCCGTCAGCTTCTCCGCCCATTGCGGGGTCAGCAGTAGCGGAAAACAGCTGCCCGCAATGCCCGCCATCGCCCCGCCAAAGGCCACCGCCGCGTAGCGCACCCCGGCCACCGAATAGCCGATGGAATGAGCCGAAAAGTCATTCTCCCCCACCGCGCGCAGGATCAGCCCGGCACGGGACTTGTTGAGAAACCACCAGACGGCGACCACAAGAAACAGCGAAAAATAGACCAGCGGGCTATGGCCGAACGCCAACCGCCAGATCGGGTGGGTCGCCAGCTCCGCCGGAAAAACCGAGCGGAAGATTTCAATGGGGCGGCCCGTATAGGCCTGACCGAACAGCGCCGAAAAGCCGGTGCCGAAAATCGTCAGCGCCAGCCCGGTCGCCACCTGGCTGGCCGACAGGGTCAGCGTCAGGAAGGCAAAAATCATCGACGATGCGGCGGCAGCGAGTGCGGCGCAGAGAATGGCCAACCAGGGATTGCCGGTCGTGAAGGTCACGGCAAAGGCGATCACCGCGCCGATCAGCATCATGCCTTCGACGCCCAGATTGAGCACACCGCTTTTCTCCACCACCAGCTCGCCCAGCGCCGCGATCAGGATTGGCGTCGAAGCGCCGATCAGCGTGAAAATGATCGGGATGAGGAGGTCGGTATTCATCGCGCCACCTCCACGTCACGGCTGGTGCCGAAGCGTACCCGATAGCGAACCAGCACATCGCTGGCGAGCAGGAAGAACAGCATCATCGACTGGAAAATGCCCACCGCGGCGACCGGCAATTTAATCGTCGTCTGCGCCACTTCACCGCCCACCACGGCGATAGCCATGGCGAGACCCGCAAAGATGATGCCGATGGGGTGAAGCCGCCCGAGAAAGGCGACGATAATCGCGGTAAAACCGTAATTGGTCGGGAAGGACGGCACCATGCGCCCGAAGGGACCCGTCGCCTCCAGCACACCGGCAAGCCCGGCCAGAGCACCGCTGGTCAGCAGAGCCAGCCACACGGTTTTGTTGACCGAAAACCCGCCATAGCGCGCCGCATGGGGCGCCGCGCCGACCACCTTGATCTGATAGCCCATGACCGACCGGCTCATGAAGAACCAGGCGGCCAGCGCCACGAGAACGGCAATAGGCACACCAAGATGCACGATGGTGCCCGGAATGACGCGCGGCAACAGCTGTGAATCGGTGAACATCCGCGTCTGCGGAAAGCCGAAACCCATGGGGTCTTTCCAGGGTCCGATCACCAGATAATTGAGCAGTTGGATGGCGACATAGGTCAGCATCAGGCTGGTCAGGATTTCGTTGACCTGCAGCCGCGTCTTGAGAAATGCCGGCAGGACCGCCCAGGCCATGCCACCCACCATGCCGCCCGCAATCATCAGCGGCAGGATCCAGGGGCCGCTCATGTCGCGCGTCACCAGCGCAATGCCGGTCGCCGCCAAGCCGCCGAGCACATACTGGCCCTCGGCGCCGATATTCCACACATTGGCGCGATAGCCGATGGAAAGCCCCACCGCGATGATGATTAGCGGCGCCGACTTGATCGCCAGGTCCTGCCATTTCAGCGGATTGAGCAGTGGCGTCAGGAAAATCTCCCGCACCGCACCGAGCCCGTCATAGCCGATCAGCGAAAAGACGATGGCGCCGACCAGCGCCGTCACCAGTACTGCGCCGATGGGCGTCAGGTAGAGCATGGCCTTGGATGGTTCGAGCCGCTTTTCGAGGCGGATTTGCATCATGCTGCCTCCGTCCCGCCATGCACGCCGCCCATAAGGAGGCCAATCTCGTCCACGCTGAAATCCTTGACCGGCCGCGCATCGCTGAGCCGCCCCATATTGATGACACTGAGCGTATCAGCCAGCGCCCGCAACTCGTCGAGATCCTGGCTGATGACCACAATCGCCGACCCGGCAGCCGCCAGATCAACCAGCGCCTGATGGATCGCCGCCGCCGCGCCGGCATCGACGCCCCAGGTCGGCTGGCTGACCACCAGCACACCCGGCTTCTGCAGGATTTCCCGGCCCATGATGTATTTCTGAAGATTGCCACCCGAGAGCGATCCAGCCGTCGCACCTGGCCCCAGCGCCTTGACCGCAAAATCCTTGATCACCTTGCTGGTATAGAGCTTTGCAACGCTCGTCTTGATCAGCCCGCTGCCCACCATGCCCATCCGGTCGCGCGCCGTCAGCACCGAATTGTCGGCGAGGGTAAAGTCGCCAACCGCCGCATGGCCATTGCGCTCTTCGGGCACCGCGCACAATCCATGCCGCCGCCGTTCGGTCGGATCCATATGGCCGACACCGAGGCCGTCGATGGTTATGGTGTCGGGCCGTTCCGCCCGCACTTCTCCGCTCAGCGCATTGAGCAGAGCGTTCTGACCATTGCCGGCCACACCGGCAATTCCGAGGATTTCCCCGGCGCGAACCGCGAAACTGACATTATCGACCGGAACGTCAAAGTGGTCGGTTCTCAACGTTGACAGTCTGCTAACGTTTAGCTTCGAAGTGCCAAAGCTGCGCTCGGTTTTGACAATATCCTTCAAATTTGTGCCGATCATTTTCTCGGCCATGGAGCGGCTGGTTTCCGCGCTCGGATCGCAGGTATCAACCAGTTTTCCGCCGCGCAAAATCGTCGCCGTATCGCATAAGGCTTTGATTTCATGGAGCTTATGCGAGATGTATAGGATCGAGCACCCCTCCGCCGCCAGTTTGCGCAGCACCCCGAACAGCTGCTCCACCTCCTGCGGCGTCAGAACCGAAGTCGGCTCATCCATGATCAGCAACTTGGGATTGAGCAGCAAAGCCCTAACGATTTCAATACGTTGGCGCTCACCTACCGACAGCGTCGCCACCGTCCGATGCGGGTCCAGCAGCAATCCATAGGTCGCCATGACCTCCCGGATTTTCGCCTCAAGTTCCCGCGACGGAATTTTGGCATCCATCCCCAGCGCAATATTTTCCAGCACCGACAGGGCTTCAAACAGCGAAAAGTGCTGGAAAACCATACCGATACCAAGTTTGCGTGCCGCCTTGGGATTGGTCACCACAACGGGCTGGCCGTTCCAGCGGATCTCGCCGGCATCGGGCTGCATGATCCCGTAGATCATTTTCACAAGCGTGGATTTGCCGGCGCCATTCTCACCCAGAAGCGCGTGAATTTCGCCCGGCTTTACCGCGAACGAAACATTGTCGTTGGCCAGAACCCCCGGAAATTGCTTGGTAATTCCGCTCAGCTCGAGCCGGTAGGGCATTTCAAAATCCACTCGCCACCCCCTCCACAATTGGGGTCGGCACGTGCCCGTTCTCAGCTTCCCATTTCCCAATGTGAACCATAATTTCCGCCGCCGCCAGTGCCGCAATCACCGCCGGACGTTTATCCCCAAGACCGGATTGCCCAATGGGCAGAACCAGCCGGTCGAATGCCTCTGGCGACCCACCCTGTGACAGATACCAGGACTTGAACTTTGCCCGCTTGGTCACCGAGCCGACCATGCCGACATAGGGGCTATCAGCCCGTGCAAGTGCTTCCTGCGCAATAAGAAAATCCAGCGCATGGTCATGAGTTAGGATGACATAGATGCTGCCCATTGGCGCGCCGCGCACCACCGCCTCCGGCATCGCAACCCGCCGCCGCGCGACGTCCGGCGCCAGCATGGCCAGTTCCTCAGCCCGCGTATCGATGACCTCAACCTTGACCGGCATCAGGCTCAACATCTGCGCCAGCACACGCCCGACATGGCCCGCCCCAAACACATAGACATGGCGCAGCGCAGCATCCTCGACCGCTATGCGGGAGGAAAGATCATCCCGTAGCACAGCATCGGCATATCTGAGGGAAACCCGTACCCGGCCACCGCAACACTGGCCGATTTCAGGCCCAAGCGGCACATCCATAGCCTCTTCGGCCCGCCCTTCGGCAAGCAGTCGCCGCGCGTGCTCGATGACCATATATTCAAGGGCACCGCCACCAATCGTGCCGAAAATCGCCTCCGGCCCAACGATCATGAACGTACCCTGCTCTCGCGGAGACGACCCGCGCACCGATGTCAATTTGCACGCAATCGCTGAAGGATTGTTGGCAAAAAAGGCAGCGAGTGCAGGGGCTTGCATCATGCTCGAGCGCCGCCGCCTTCCCGCCTCATGCGCTCGACACCCATCAGCACACGCTCGGGTGTGACTGGCGTATTGAGCTGCGGGGCAATTCGATAATCGGCAACCGAAGCCACGGCCATGCCCAGCGCCTCAACCACGCTCATCGCCAGCATGAAAGGCGGCTCACCGACGGCCTTGGAGCGGCCAATAGTCGGCTCTTTATTGACCGACCATTCCGCCAGTTTGACGTTGAAGATCGGCGGGACATCGCTGGCCAGCGGGATCTTGTAGGTTGAGGGCGCGTGGGTGCGCAACTGGCCCTTGGCATCCCAGACCAGTTCCTCGGTCGTGAGCCAGCCCACGCCCTGCACGAATCCGCCTTCAACCTGGCCCATATCGATTGCCGGGTTCAGCGATTTGCCAACATCGTGCAAAATATCAACGCGATCAACGCTGTACTCGCCGGTCAACGTGTCGATCGTGACCTCGCTGACAGATGCCCCATAGGCAAAATAGTAGAACGGATGGCCGCGCCCGGTAGCCCGATCCCAGTGAATTTCGGGCGTTTTGTAGAAGCCGGCGGCAGAAAGCTGGACACGGTTGAGATAGGCCGAGGCGCAGAGTTCGGCAAACGGCACGAACTTGCGTCCGACATTCATGCCGCCTTGCACCCAGACGCAATCAACCTCGTCGGCGTTATAAAGCTTGGCCGCATGAGCGACGAGCCGGCGCTTGATCTGTTCGCAGGCGTCCCATGCCGCCATGCCATTGAGATCGGACCCGGAAGAGGCCGCCGTAGCTGAAGTATTGGGGACTTTTCCCGTGGTCGTGGCCATGATCTTGACGACGTCGAGTCCAACGCCAAAGCCGTCGGCAACCACCTGCGCCACCTTGATATAGAGCCCCTGCCCCATCTCGGTGCCGCCATGGCTGAGGTGGATGGAGCCATCCTTATAGACATGCACCAGTGCGCCGGCCTGATTGTACCACGTGGCGGTGAAGGAGATGCCGAACTTGACCGGCGTCAGCGCTATGCCCTTGCGAAGAATGGTGTTTTCGGCATTGAACCGAATTATGGCCTGGCGCCGCGCCTGATAGTCCGAGCTCTTTTCCAGCTCATCGACGACGCGGTGGATAATGTTGTCCGACACGGTCTGGTGATACGGCGTCACATTATCCGTGTCGGTGCCGTAGAAATTAGCTTTGCGAATGTCGAGCGGGTCCTTACCCAGCGCATAGGCGATGTCTTCGACCCAACGCTCGGCTGCCATCATCCCTTGTGGCCCGCCGAAGCCGCGATAGGCGGTGTTTGAGACGGTATTGGTATAGAGCGGCTCCGAACGGACGCGAACGGCAGGATACCAATAGGCATTGTCGGCGTGGAACAAGGCGCGGTCTGTTACGGGCCCGCTCAGGTCTGATGAAAAGCCTGCGCGCGCGCCGTAAACTGCCTCCACGGCATGAATTTTTCCGCTTTCGTCATAGCCGACTGAATAGTCGACAACGAAGTCGTGGCGCTTGCCAGTCGCGACCATGTCGTCGTCACGGTCGGGACGGATCTTGCAGGCGCGGTTCCATTTCTTGGCGGCGAGTGCGGCCACGGCAGCGAAGAGATTGCCCTGCGTTTCCTTGCCGCCAAAACCACCCCCCATACGGCGAAGCTGGACAGTGACGGCATGATGGCGAATGCCCAGAACCTGGGCCACCATGAGCTGCACTTCGCTGGGGTGCTGGGTGGAGGAATAGACGGTGACGTCCTCGTCCTCCCCCGGCACGGCCATGGCGATCTGGCCTTCGAGATAGAAGTGGTCCTGACCACCAATTGTGATGGCGCCAGAAAGCTTTAGCGGCGATGCAGCAAGGGCGGTTTCGACGTCGCCACGCGCCAAGGTTAGCGGGTCGGTGACCAGTTTTCCGCCGGCTGCCTGGGCAGCGCGAACATCGAGGGCGAAGGGGAGATCGGCATATTCGATCCTGGCCAGATGGGCGGCGCGGCGGGCCTGATCGCGCGTTTCAGCGATAACGGCAAATATGGGCTGGCCCCAGAAATGCACCTTGTCTGTCGCGAAAATCGGCTCGTCATGACGATGGCTCGGACTGACATCATTTTCGCCCGGAATGTCCTCCGCCGTCAGCACTCCAATAACACCGGGCGCCGCTTTTACAGCATCCAGGTCCACAGATGCTAACAGGGCGTGAGCATTTGTGGAGAGACCAAGATAGGCGTGCATCGTGCCGGCCGGCTCGACCATATCGTCGATATATTCGGCCGTGCCGGTGACGTGTTTCGGACCGCTATCGTGACGGGTCGGGGTATGGAGACTGGCTAGTGTGATGGGGACAGGTTTGGCCTCTGACATCACGCCACCTCCCGCTTCACGCGGATCGACTGGCCCTGGCTTTCGAGGAAGAACCGCTTGAGCAGGTTCTGCGCTGCCAGCAGTCGATACTCAGCCGAGGCGCGCATGTCAGAGATTGGCTGATAGTCTTCCTCGAACGCGGCAAGAGCCGCTTCTATAGTTTCCATCGTCCACGGCCTGCCGATGAGCGCCGCTTCAACCGCCTTGGCGCGCTTCGGCGTTGCCGCCATGCCGCCAAAGGCGATGCGCGCCATGCCCACCGTCCCCGCGTCATTGACGAAGACTCGGAACGCTCCGCAGAGGGTGGAGATATCCTCCTCGCGGCGCTTGGAGATCTTGTAGGTCGCGAAGGTCTCGCCCGCCGGCAGCAACGGCAGGGTGACGCTTTCAACGAATTCGCCCGGCTGCCGGTCCTGCTTGCCATAGGCGAGGAAGTAATCCTCGAGCTTGATCTCGCGGCGATGTTCGCCACGGCGCAGATGCAGCTTGGCGCCTAGCGCAATGAAGGGTGGTGGCGTGTCACCGATGGGCGAACCATTGGCAATATTGCCGCCAATCGTGCCCATGTTCCGGATTTGCTCGCCCGCAATGCGGTTCCAGAGCTCACCGAGCTGGGGGAAGCTGGCGGCGATAACGGGGAGGGCTTCGGAATAGGAGACGCCGGCGTAGAAGCGCACTTCGCTATCATTTTCGGCAATGCGCTTCAGCTCTTGCAGATGGCCGATGAAGATAACCGGACCGATATTGCGCATGAACTTGGTGACCCAGAGGCCAACGTCGGTCGAGCCGGCAACAATGCGTGCATCGGGATTGGCCGCATAGATTTCGGCGAAATCATCGAGGCTGGCGGGGATGATGATCTTCCGGTCACCATCACCCATTTCGATCCGGCGGCCGTCATTGAGAGCGGCTACTTTCTCCTTGACCGCAATGCGTTCGGCCCAGAGCGGATCGCCCTGCGGCTGGCCATAGGAGGAAATCGCCTCGGCAGCCCGGATGATCGGAGCATAGCCGGTGCAGCGGCAGAGATTACCCTGGAGGGCCTTTTCGATGGCAATGCGCGTGGGATTGGGATCGCGCATCCACAATCCATAAAGGCTCATGACAAAGCCCGGCGTGCAGAAGCCACATTGGGACCCGTGATGATCGACCATGGCCTGCTGCACAGGATGGAGATTGCCATTCTCGCCGCGCAGATGCTCGATGGTGACGACATGGGTGCCGTGAAGGCTGCCCATGAACCGGATGCAGGCCGTTACGCTGTCATAGATGATTTCATCGCCGAACATCCGGCCCACAAGCACTGTGCAGGCGCCGCAATCGCCTTCGGCGCAGCCTTCCTTGGAACCGCGCAGGCGGCGTTCGAGGCGAAGCCAGTCGAGCAGGGTCGCGTCGGGCGCAACATCGGTGAGGGTGATCTCCTCGCCATTGAGCAGAAAACGGATGGCGTTGGCGATCTCGACCATGGGTCAGCTCCCCCGATAGGTCGAATAGGAGAAGGGGCTGACGAGGAGCGGCACGTGATAATGGGCGTCCTCGGAAATGGTGAAGCGGATGGGGACGACGTCGAGGAAAGGCGTTTCGAGTTCGACGCCGATCCTTTCGAAATACTGGCCGACATGAAAGCGGAGTTCGAACTCGCCATGCTGGAACTGGTCATCACCGAGAAGCGGCTGATCAACCCGGCCATCGGCATTGGTGTAGCTGTCCACCAGGTGATGGGTGTGATCGCCATGCACGAAATGCAATTCAAGGCGCATACCGCGCGCCGGCTTGCCGGCCATCGTGTCGAGAACGTGCGTCGTAAGGCGTCCGCCCGCCATATGCTGCTCCTGTTTTGTCCCCGAAGACCGAGACTATCGCATTACCTCGCCTGTGCAATGACCATTTTTTACCAATTGGTCTATTTTTGTGCATCTTGTGCGGCGGCGCGATCCGGCTAGACTTCGCGCACCCGGACCAGTGTGAGATGAATATGAACCGCTACCCACGCGACATGCACGGCTACGGCCAGAACCCGCCAAACGCCAACTGGCCAGGCGGCGCGCATGTGGCGGTGCAGTTCGTGCTCAACTACGAAGAGGGCGGCGAAAACAACATATTGCATGGCGACAGCGCATCGGAAGCCTTTCTGGTCGATGTGCTGGGTGCGCAACCCTGGCCTGATC
>JAEYTY010000043.1 GCA_023433775.1 Pseudomonadota bacterium
ACGCCAGTTGCTCTGCACCCAGCCGGTTTTGCCTGTCGTCCAGCGCTAGATCGGCGACGCGCTGACCAACAGGGCTGGTTGGAAGCGGCAGGAAGGTGGGCGCTGGCGCCGTTTCCGTAAGCTCGTGCAAAATCAGCCTCGCCACCAGATCTGCCTTTTCCGGGGCGATATCAGCCGCAAAGGCTGACTTGAGCAGGGCCTGCATCAACGGCGTCACCCGCAGCGTAAACGCCCGGTCAAGCGGTGCTGGTGGTGCCCATGCGCGCGCCATTTCCGGATCCCAATGCACTATCCACAGCTCTGCATCGGATAAGACGTCAAGCCGATGCGTCACTCCCGCCGGAATCCATGCTGCCAACTGCGGCGGGACAAGCCAACGTCCTTCCTCGGTATGGACCTGAACCGTTCCCGAGACGGCAAAGGTCAATTGGGCGTCATCATGGTGATGGGCCGGCATACCCATTCCGCGACCCTTGTGCCCCCTCAGGAGCCTGAATGCTGGCGACAACATTTTGGCATCTCCGCGATGCAGATTGGCGCCACATCGTCAAGACGGATGGGTAGCATGGCGGCATTCCTCGGTCGAGGCCGATGCAAAAGGAAAATCAAAATGAGCGAAAACATGAAAGCCGTCATCATCCCCAGCTATGGCGACAATAGCGTTGTCCAGTTGATCAAAGTAAGCCGCCCGGCACCAAAGCAGGGCGAAGTGCTCATCAAGGTACACGCTGCCGGGGTTAATCCCATCGATTGGAAAATCCGCTCCGGTGCTGGGCAGCGGATGGGCATGGTCCTTCCCATTCATCTGGGTGGCGAGATTGCCGGAACAGTCGAACAGGTCGGAGAGGGCGTTGACCAGTTTGTTATCAGCGACGCTGTTTTCGGCATTATTGCCGACGGGGCCTTCTCCGAATATGCAATTGCTCAGGCGAGCAACCTGGTACGAAAGCCGATCAATCTGGATTACGTTCAATCGGCGGCAGTGCCGCTGGGCGCTTTGACTGCATGGCAAGCCATGTTCGACCTGGCCAAGCTTGCCACGGGGCAGCGCCTCCTCGTTACCAACAGCTCGGGTGGCGTTGGTTCGCTTGCTGTGCAGCTTGCCAAGGTAGCTGGTGCTCATGTCACCGCCGTGGCCTCAGCTCATAACGAAGATTATGTCCGAAGCCTTGGTGCAGATGAATTCATTGATTATCGGCGGCAGCCATTCGAGACGGTAGCCCATGACATGGATGTTGTCTTCGACACGGTCGGTGGCGATACCTTCCAGCGTGGATTTGCGACCCTGAGGAAAGGTGGTTTCCTGGTAACTGCGGTGGCTTTCCCCAAGGACGAGGGGGCCGAGCATGGCGTTGGTGTCGGACGTGTCGTCTGCAAGCCGAATGGCGACCAGTTGAAGGCCATCTGCGACTATGTGGAAGCAGGCAAACTGGTCTCTAATGTCGGGGCCGTCTTTGCATTGGACGATGTCCGAGAGGCTTTGGACTTGTCAGAGCGCGGCCATACACGGGGCAAGATCGTCCTGCGCGTTACCGGGTAGGTCACGCACTTGATGCTGATTTCCCCTATACCCGCCTGATCGCCCCGCCATAGTGTGCGACCATCTCGTCGGACGTCAGAAATTCAATTCCCGACGCCATAGCCTGTGCGATCAGCATTCGGTCGAATGGGTCTTTGTGGATGGGCGGGAGGCCGGCTATTGCGACGGCGTGTTCGCTGGTGAGCTGCCGAATATCTCTTCGATCTCGGCTTGCCCGATACGATCAAAGTCATCCGGTACGGTGAACTGCCCTTGCATGAAGCCTAGTCGCTTGACGCCGGAGGGCTGCTCGAGCGGCACGACTTTGACCATGGGCTTGCCTGATTTTGCAATGATGAAGGGCTCGCCCTTGGCCGCCTGATCCACCAATCGTGACAGGTCCTTCATGGCTTCGCGAATATCGACGATCTTATCCATGCGCACTCTCAATCCCCCGCGACAAAGGCGGTGACGTCGCCGGTTTCGCTGATGACGACGCGCCAGAAATACCAGGCGTCCATCTGCTTGAGCTCGGTGACTTCCTTGGTGGTGAGGATGCGATAGGCGTCGACCTTCTGGTTGGGCGGCAGGTCGGAGAAATTGCTGAGTGTGGCGAGATAGGGCCAGACATAGTGCACCTTTTCGCCCTCGGTGCCTGGAAACCAGGCATAGGGGGCGTCGAGCAGGTTGAGCAGCACCGAGAGGATTTGGGCGCCGTCGGCGTCTTCGGATACCTGCTTGAGATAGGTCACCGGATCCCTGGGCATTCCGAAGCTGACCACGGGCAGCTCGGCCTGGGTTTCAAATATCGGACGCAGGTTTTCGATATTGCCACTGCGAGCGGCGGCCATGAGCGAGAGGCGGATGGCCCGAACCGGCTCGGGTAGGGCGCTGAGATCACTGCTGATGACCGGCTGCGCCCATTCCGTGCTGACGCCATCCTGCGCCTGGGCTTGAGCCAGACAAAAGGTGGCGATTGCAGCAAGCGCGGCACGGCGCATGGACGAGTCCTCCCCGCGCCATTGAGCGACAATATAGGCCTGCTGGCAAGCGGCAAGGACTATTGGAGGATTCGTTCCAGATTATATTCGCCGGTGCGGATGCGATCGGGCAGCTGGGCGACGAGATCGGCGGCAGCTTCATCGCCATGCATCCGCACAAAGGTGGCGAGGGCGGCGAACAGCGAGGCATGAGCGAGAGCGGCGGGTTCCACGCCGTCTTCTTCAGCCGAATTCCAGGCTTCGGCCAGATATTCGAGCGCCAATTGCCGTTCGGCCTGGCTGCGGTCGAACGGGCCGAGGCCTGACGCGGGCGAGAAGATGGACTTGGTGGTGCTCATGGAATTTGCCTAGCATGGCGAAGCGCCGGATGGCGCGCGCGAAGTAACCCGAAGGTTAACGGTGTGTAGGCAATTGCACCGATAAGGCGGCGGGCCTATTCGGCAAACCGCGTATGAATCTCACGGGCAAGGCGCTGGGCTTCGGCCAAAAGGCGCGAAACGGCGGAGCGTGACGCGGGCGTGCAATGCTGGTGGAAGCGAGAAAACGCCGTGTAGCCGCCGTTGAACGCGCCGGTGAGCCGCTGGCGGCGATCCTCGTCGGGTTCATCGAGATCAATCAGCTCGGCCATCTGGGCGCGCCAGTCGTCGCTGCCGGTTTTGCACAGCGGCTGGAGGTAATAGAGGCTGCCCATGATCTCGGCCAGCCGCTCCATCTGCCGCTGATAGGGCGGATCGATGGCGAGGGCGGGGGAGGATAGGGCGAGGAGCAGGGGGACGAGCATGAGACCCCCACCCAATCCCCCCCTACGAGGGGGAGGGGCAGCCCGCCCGCGCACATTCGCCATGAGGGAAAAGAGCAAAATCATCGCGGCCTTCTATCAGCTTTGCCCCAGCACTTTGAAGCATTCTCTGATGACTTCATCGAGCCGTGATGTGGTGCGGAAGGAAATGAGCGCCGCCGGATCGACCCAGAGGTGATCGGCGATTTCGTCAGAGGGCGTGATGGCGCCGGTAAAATCAGTGGTGGCGAAGATCGCGAGGCGAAAGCTGCCGTCGCGGCCGAGCGACTGAACCATGACGGGACGCGGGTTGCGGATGGTGACACCGAGTTCTTCGCGCAATTCGCGCTGGGCGCATTGTTCGATGGTTTCGCCCGGCTCGATGCGGCCGCCGGGAAAGGTCCAGAGGTTCTGATAGGGCGCAAAGGCGCGCTTGATGAGCAACACTTTGCCATCGCGGACAAGGGCTACGCTGGCGGCGTTCGGAAGGTCGGCGGTCACTTGCTGCTCATTTGCGATTCGGTGGCTGCGAGTTTACCTGTTGGCACGTTAACGGAGACAGTCCATGTGCGGACGCTATGCAGCCACGCTGCCGCCCGAAATGATGGTGGAGCTGTTCAAGCTCATCAAATCCATCGACATCCTGCCGCGCTTCAACATCGCGCCGACCCAGCCCATTGTCGCCATTTGGGAAGAGGCGGCGCGGCGCGAGGCGCATTTCGCCCGCTGGGGGCTGGTGCCGCGCTGGGTGAAGGACCCGCGCGAATTTCCGCTGCTGGTCAATGCGCGGGCCGAAAGCATGTCGGACAAGCCGGCCTTTCGCGACCCGCTGAAGCATGGCCGCTGCATCGTGCCGGCCAGTGGCTATTATGAATGGCACACCGGGCCGGACAAGAAAAAGCAGCCCTATTACATCACCCGCGCCGACGGGCAGCCCATGGCACTGGCCGGGCTCTATGCGACCTGGAGCGGGCCGGAGGGCGAGGAAATCGACAGCGTGGCGACGATCACTGTCGCCGCCAATGCGCAATTGTCGGAAATCCACGACCGGATGCCGATGATCCTGCTCGATAAGGCGGAGCAGGACGCCTGGCTCGATGTGCGCAATGTACGGGCACAGCAGGCAGCGCAGATGGCGCTGCCGCTGGCGGATGGCGTACTGAAATTTCACCCGGTATCGACGCGCGTCAATTCGGCGCGTGACGACGATCCGGGTTTGATCGAGCCGGTGACGCTGGAAAAGCCCGAGGCCATCATTAAGAAGGCGGCTGGCGGGCAGATGGACCTGTTTTAGAGCCTACATCAGCTCGAAATAGCCGAGGGCGTCGCCCATGGCCTCTTCTTCCCAGCCGAGATGGGAGAGCAGGACACGCTCAAGCGCGTGATAGACGATCTTGGCATCCTCAAAGCGCGACTGGCTGGGTTCGGTTGCGAGAGCATTGAGCGCATCGACCAGCCTTTCGAGCAGTTCATGCACCACGACATGCTCTGCCGTCAGCCGGTCCGCAATGGCCTTGAAGGCCGGGCCCTGCTGCGCCAGCACGGGGAAGAGGTGATGATCCTCGATGGAATGGTGCGTATTGACCACGTTGCAATACTGGCCGCAGAGATTGCCGAAGCGGCGGTAATTGCTGACCATTTCCAGATCGCCGGTTTCAGCGGCGATTTCGGCCGGCGTCACACTGCCGGCATTTGCGCGCTCGATGAGCTTGCCAAGGGTGATCATGTTGTGGCGCAGATGGTCATGAACCATGCGCAGATGTTCGCCCGGTGCGCGTTGCGCGTCGGTCAGGCCTTCGAGCTTGGGCACGGGAGGGCGGGTGGCGTCGTCGAGAAAAGCGATGTTGAGCAGCATGGCGCCAAGATGGAGCCGGGTGCTGCCGGGTTCAAGAAGGCACAGCGGGGTGACTTTGTATCATGGCCTCCGGAGCGCCCTTAGCCGAGCAATTTACCCGGGTTGAGAATGCCATTGGGATCAAGGGCGGCCTTGATGGATCGCATCATTTCAAGCGCCACCGGGTCTTTGACGCGCTTGAGCAGATCGACCTTGAGCTGGCCGATGCCGTGTTCGGCAGACACCGAGCCGCCGAGTTTGAGAACAACGTCGTAGACTGCGTCATTCACGGGATGCTCATGGCGGGCCATGAAATCCTTGGGATCGGCGCCGACGGGCTGGCTGAAATTGAAGTGAATATTGCCATCGCCCATATGGCCGAAGGGCACGGCGCGAATGCCAGGAACCAGGCGCTCGGCGGCAGCACTGCCCTCGGCAATGAGCTCGGGAATGGCGGCGATCGGTACCGAAACGTCGTGCTTGATCGACGCGCCTTCGCGGGACTGGCACTCGCTAATCTGCTCGCGAAAGGCCCACATGCGGGTGCGGTCGGCGAGGGATTCGGCAAGGGTGGCGTCAGTAATGAGGGCCTCTTCGAAGGCCGCTTCAAGCGAGGCCTGCAGCGTGCCGGGGGCGGCACTGGCCATGCGGGCCAATTCGATCAGCGCGTACCAGGGTGAGGGCGAGGCGGCGGGATTGGCATCGAGCATCCCGTGGCGCAACTGGATATCGAGGCCAATGGCGGGGATGATTTCGAAAGCGTTGAGCCTGCTGCCGGCACGCTGGCGGAGCAGTTGGAAGAGGTCGAGCGCGGCCTCGGGCGAGGCGATATTGACCAGGGCCGTCTCATAGTCCTCGGGCTGGGGATAAAGCTTGAGGCTCGCCGCCGTGATGATGCCCAATGTGCCTTCGGCGCCGACCAACAGATCCTTGAGGTCGTAGCCGGTATTGTCCTTCTTGAGGCTGTTGAGGCCCTGATAGAGCCGGCCATCGGCCAGCACTGCCTCGACGCCCATGGTGAGCTCGCGCGCATTGCCATAGGCGAGCACATTAACGCCGCCGGCATTGGAGGACAGCACGCCACCAATGCGGGCGGAGCCTTGTGAGGCCAGCCAAAGCGGGAACATGGCGCCTGCGGCTTCGGCGGCCCTGTGGGCGTTTTCGAGAATAACGCCGGCTTCTGCGACCATGACCCCGGCAGCCGGATCAACAGCGCGAACCCGGTCCAGCCGGGCGAGACTGACAATGACCTCGGTTCCCATGAGCGGCACCTGCGCGCCGACGAGGCCGGTATTGCCGCCCTGCGGGATGAGCCCGACGCGGTTTTCATTGGCCCAGCGGGCTACGGCCTGCACGGTGGCCACATCGGGCGGGGTGGCTACGGCGGCGGCTGGCTGATGGAAACGCTTGCGCGGCTCATTGAGAAAAGCACCCATTCTGCTGCTATCGCCAATGACATGATCGGCGCCGATGAGAGCGGCGAGCGCGGCGGAGATTTGGGCTGGCGTGAGCGACATGGGAAATCCGGAAAGCGTGTAAGATATGCTGGCGGTGCGCTTGTCCGCCCCTGACCCCATGTGCCACAAGCGGGGCGACGACTCCAGCATGAGGACGCGCTCCGGCGCGATATGGCATGACCGCGCTTGTGTGGCCTGAAATCTATTTTATCCGGCACGGCGAAACACCGTGGAATGCCGAGCGCCGCTATCAGGGCCGCAAGGATATTCCGCTCAATGAGCGCGGACAGGGCCAGGCGAGCGAGAATGGCAAGACTTTGGCCGCGCTGTTTAAGGCGCGGGGGCTCGATCCGCTGGCGTTTGAATGGCACGCCTCGCCGCTGGGCCGGACACGCGAAACCATGGAAAGGGTGCGCGCGGGGTTTAGCCAGCACTTGCCCGACGTGAAATATGACGTGCGGCTGATGGAAATCAGCTTTGGCGTATTGGAAGGGAGTCTCTTCGAAGAACTGCCAGCCAATATGGCGCTGGCGCCGGGCAAGCGAGACGAAACCTATTGGGAATATCGCCCGGAAAACGGCGAGAATTATCGCGACGTCGAAGCGCGGCTGGCCGAATTTTCTGCCGTGCTCAAGGGCCCGTCTGTGATTGTCGCCCATGGTGGCATTGCGCGGACGCTGCGTGTGATGATCGAGCGAGCGCCGATTGTCGACGTGATTAACTGGGCGCCGCCGCAGGACACGGTGATGCATTTTACGCCGGGGCGGATGGAACTGCTGAAGGCCGGCGCGATCTGAACTTGTTGCACGGGCGGATCAGGCTTATCTTGTTGGCCTGAAGCTTCCAGAGGAGGCGCCTGTGAATGAGATTAAGATTGTAAAGTCCGCAGTTGGCAAACTGGGCCGAACCGAGAGTGGCGCCCAGATTGTCGTTTTGCCAAAGGGATTTGAGCTGGATGCGGTGGAGGTCGATGTGGCTTCCGATGGCGAAAAGCTGGTCATCTCGCCACATGTTACATCGGCATCTGCTCCCAAAAGCTGGGCGGAATTTTTGGACAATCTTGAGCCTGTCGATGTCGAGTGGCCCGATGTCGATGAAGGTCTGCTGCCCGTGGAAGACGTTGATCTTCTGAAATGACGCATCGATACATGCTCGACACCAATATTGTGTCGCACGTGTTGCGTCGTCCCGATTCTGCCGTCGGTAACAAGTTTAGGACCTTTGGTGTTGGGGAGCTTTGCATATCCATCATCGGAGCGATGGAGCTGCGATTTGGCGCTGAAAAGCTTGGAGCGGAACGGTTGCTGAGACAAATAGAAGCCGCCGCGAGGCTATATGATGTGCTGCCGCTCCAAAAGGACGTGATCGCCGACTATACAAAAATGCGTACCGCGCTCGAACGCGCCGGCACACCCATCGGGCCCCTCGACACGTTGATCGCCGCCCATGCACTGGCGCTCGATGTGACTCTCGTCACCGACAATGTCCGCGAATTCTCCCGCGTGCCCGGCTTGCGAATCGAGAACTGGCTCGATTGACCTGACGCGCCCGCCTGCCTAGAACGCTCTCAACCACGGGGCGCGCCATGTCTTTCAATACGTTCGGGCATCTTTTCCGTTTCACCACTTGGGGCGAAAGCCATGGGCCGGCGCTGGGCGTGGTGGTGGATGGCTGTCCGCCCGGCATTGCCCTGACGCCGGAAATCATCCAGCGCGATCTTGATCGGCGCAAACCCGGGCAATCGAAATATACGACGCAGCGCCGGGAGGATGACGCGGTTAAAATCCTTTCGGGCGTGTTCGAAGACGAGCGCACCGACGGGCCGCGCACGACGGGCACGCCGATCTCGCTGATGATCGAGAATACCGATCAGCGTTCCAAGGACTACGGCGATATCCGTGACAAGTATCGGCCCGGCCACGCCGACTACACCTATGATCAGAAATACGGCATTCGCGACTATCGTGGCGGCGGACGCACATCGGCGCGCGAAACGGCGGCGCGGGTGGCGGCGGGGGCCGTGGCTCGGCAGGTGCTGGCAGGGGTGACCATTCGCGCCAGCCTCGTGCAGATGGGGCCGCACAAGATCAATTATGACAATTTCGACTGGGCGCAGGTGGATGAAAACCCGTTTTTCTGCGCTGACCCCAAGGCGGCCGAGCTTTGGGCCGATTATCTCGACACTTTGCGCAAGGACGGCAATTCGGTCGGCGCGGTGATCGAGGTTGTGGCCGAGAATGTGCCGGCCGGCTGGGGCGCGCCGATCTATGGCAAGCTCAGCGCCGACCTGGCTTCGGCCATGATGAGCATTAATGCGGTCAAGGCGGTGGAAATCGGCGCTGGTTTTGAGGCCGCGAGCCTGACCGGCGTTGAAAATGCCGACCAGATGCGGGCAGGGGCGGAGAGGCCCTATTTCCTCTCTAACCATGCCGGTGGGATTCTGGGCGGGGTGAGCAATGGCGACCCGATTGTCTGCCGCTTTGCGGTGAAACCGACCTCGTCCATCCTGACCCCGCGCCAGACGGTGACCACAGCCAATGAGGATGCCGACATCATCACCAAGGGGCGGCATGACCCCTGCGTGGGCATTCGCGCCGTGCCTGTGGGCGAAGCCATGATGGCGCTTGTTCTGGCCGACCACATGCTGCGGCACAGGGGTCAGACCGGACGCGAAGGGCCGGTGGGCTTTCAGCGGAACTGAAGGCCGCCTGCTAGACGGCTTCTAGTCGCATTCCGAAAAGCCCGCGCCGCACGCGCAATTGCCCCTGGGCCTCAAGGTATTCGACATGGGCTTTGATGGTCATGCGCGCGGCAATGCGCACCTTTGCCGGTTGGGTGGGGTAGATGGCACGGACTACGTCATCAAGACTGCGCGCGCCGGCAACCACGGCAGCGATGACCTGCTGATTGCGCAGCAGGCGATGTGATTTAAGCGCCGCCGCGTGCGCCCGGCCATTGGTGATGGGGCCGCCATGGGCCGGCAGATAGCGCGAAAAGGGCAGGGCGATGACCTTGTCGAGCGAGGCCAGATAATCCGCCATCGACCCATCGGGTACGGGCACCAAGGTCGAATTCCACCCCATGACGTGGTCGCCTGACAGCAGGATGTTTTGCTCAGCCAGGCCGAAGGCGAGGTGATTGGCGCAATGGCCGGGCGTCGTGTGGACGCTGATGTCCATGCCACCGGCGGAAATTATGTCGCCATCGCGCAGCGTGCGGTTGGGCCTGAGTGACCAGTCGCCGGACCGGCGGATCGGGTTGAACTCGAAGAGGCGAAGGGGGCGGGACAGGCGGTGGGGCCCGCCAAACCAGAGCGGCGCCGAGAGGGTTTTGGCCCAATAGGGCGCCGCAGCACTGTGATCGCGATGGGTATGGGTGAGCAGGACTGCATCCACCGGGCGACCGGCAATGGCGGCGTGAAGGGCAGCGTAGTGGCTCGGGTCTTCCGGGCCGGGATCGACCAGCGCCAGCCGCTCACGCCCGATAAGGAAGGAATTGGTGCCGGTAAAAGTATAGGGCGAGGTATTGGGGGCGGTGACGCGGGTAACGCCATTTGCCTCGGCCACCGCCATGCCGGTGTGGGGGCGGAAGCTGGTATCGAATACCGGCGCTGAAGGGGGGCTTGGCATTGCGTTGATGATCACGGGAAAGTATAAGGAAACGAATGGATTGCAGCGTCCTCGACGTGAGGGCGCGGCTTTTTTCTGCAATGGAAGGTACGAAATGGCGCTGACTTTGACCACGCCCAATACGCTGCTCGGTGCGCTTCAGCCCAAGGGCGACGCGGCCAAGCTCGCGGTAAATGCAGTCATCGTTGTGCTTGGCACGCTGCTGATTACAGCGGCGGCCAAGATCAATGTTCCGGTCTGGCCCGTGCCTGTCACCATGCAGAGCTTCGCCATCGCCGCGCTCGCGGCCGGATTCGGAATGCGTATCGGCGTTGCGACCGTGGCGCTCTATCTGCTTGAAGGCGCGATGGGCCTGCCGGTCTTCGCCACCGGCGGCGGCATTGCCTATCTCATTGGCCCCACCGGCGGGTTCCTCCTCGGCTTCCTGTTGATGGCCGGCCTTGTCGGCTACGCCGCAGACCGGGGCGCATCCTCCCGCCCGCTGACCCTGTTCGGCGCCATGCTGGTGGGTGAAGTGGTTCTTCTGGCGCTGGGTTTTGCCTGGCTGGTGTCCATGGCTGGTCAGGCCCAATGGATCGACCAAACCGATGTTATCGCTTCCGCCTTTGCCCGCGCTGTGCAGCCTTTTATCGTCTGGGACGTGCTCAAGATGGGCCTTGCAGCGCTTACCGTCACCGGCATCTGGGGCGTGCTCGCAGGCCGTCGCCGCTAAGCGGACCGGCGCTGAAAAATTTGAAAGGGGCCGGTTGCGACACCGGCCCTTTTTGTTTGTCCAGGGCAAGCGGCAAAGAAAAACCCCGACCTCGCGAGAGGCCGGGGTTGATTGGTCGGAGTAGAGTGATTCGAACACTCGACCCCCTGCTCCCGAAGCAGGTGCGCTACCAGGCTGCGCTATACTCCGTCAGGGTCGCGGCACGCGGGAAAGCCCGAATTGACGGGGGAATGTGCCTGCGATGTGGCGGCTTTATAGCCGCGAGGCCTCTGCCGTTCAAGCGACATTGCACAACCTTTTCGCAAGGCATCATTGAGGCGTTACATCGTGTTGCGATGGCTCAGCAAACCGTGTAGGAACCGCGCCAGTTGGGGCGTCGCCAAGTGGTAAGGCATCGGTTTTTGGTACCGACATTCCCAGGTTCGAATCCTGGCGCCCCAGCCATGATTCGGCGCGACCGTCAAGATCCCTTGCATTGCGGACTTTGAGTTATCCAGAACAATATCGTTCTGGGGCTCGAGTCGCAGTAACTGGGGTACATGCCTGTGATACATAAGGTAGGTACACATGGCACGCGGACCCCATCTTCTTCGTCGAGGCGCTGTCTATTACTGGCAGCGCCGATTGCCGACTCATCTCGCAAGGCGCTTGCGAATCTCTCATGTCAAGGTGAACCTCAAGACCAAGGACGTGGCCGTGGCCCGTCGTCTGGTGCCCGCGCTCGACGCGCGGGCAATGGAGGTGTTCGTGGACGAGAGTGCGCAGATCAGCCGGGAACAGCTCGGCGCCCTTTTCAAGTCGGTGCTGGTCGAACATCAGGAAAAGCTCGGCCTCCTGGCTGAAATCGGCCGCGCGAACCCGGCGACGATGCGAGCGGAAATGCTCGAGGCCGAATTGGCGCAGGGCCTCGCCTATAAGCTTCTGTCCGAGCGGGGCACGAATGCATATGTCGACGAAGAGGAACAGCAGCGCCTGCAGGAGCAGGGTCGTGGCGCCGACTTCATCATCAAGGTGATCGAGAATATCACCCGCCTTCAGGATGATGATGGCATCAAGATTTCCCGGCAGCGGCTGGCTCGTCATATCCAGAATGCAGGAGCGGAGGTCAACGCGACCAGCCTGACGCGGGCGCAGCCGGTCTATCTCAGGGCTCTGGGTGAAGCGCTGCTGGGTGCCGAGCAACGCTATGGCAACCTGCCAGTGTCCGAGCTGGATTTTGCTGCCTTGATGGAAGAGGCGAGGGGGCAGCCATCAAAGCCCACGCCGGAGGTGCGGCCAGGGGCCTTGCCGGCGGCAGCCTCAGCCCCCGCAATGGCGCCTGAGGCCGCGCACCCATCAGATCCATCCGGTTCTGCCATCGCCGAAATCGCGGAGGCGCTGGAACGCAAGCGCAGCCAGGATCATGAATGGGACGACAAGACCAGTCGCCAGGCGAGGTTTATCTTCAGCCTGTTCTCGCGATTTATGGGCGAGGACTACGGCATCACCGAAATGACAGCGGTCCGTCAGCACCATCTGGCTGATTTCGATGACTTCCTCCGCTCACTGCATTCCAATTTCGGCAAAAGCACCAAGGATCCGGATCGCTCGATGGAGGAGGTCCGGCTCATCGCTAAAGTCGAGGTGCCCCTGCATGGCGCCCTCCAGGGCCCCACACGCAACCGGCACCTGACCTTTCTGGGGCAGTTGATCAATTATGCCCGCGGGCGTGGCCTCGCCATCGATCCGGGACTATCGACGACGCCATTCCGGGCCCGTCGCAACACGCGCGGACGCGATCAGCGACCGGTGCCGGATCGGATGAATGTGCAGGCCCTGTTCGAAAGGCCTGTTTTCACCGGCTATGCGCACTGGGACGAGATCGACACGCCGGGATCCGAATTCTTCCACAGGGCCGAATATTTCTGCACAATCCTCGCCGCTTACCAGGGAGCCCGTCGGGAAGAGTATTGCGGCCTGGCGGTCGACGACGTCATCACCAGTAATGGTGCCATTCCCTATATCCATATCGCCCCCAACGGTCTCCGCCGGATCAAGAACCTGCAGTCCGTGCGCAATTTGGCGTTGCACCCCGAAATTATCCGGCTTGGGTTCCTCGATTATTACGAGGCGATCAAGGCGCTAGGGTACAAGCGACTGTTCCCCGATTTATATTCGCCCTCGACCCGAAGCCCGCTTGGCGACCGCCTTTACAAGCAGATGCTCCCGTCACTGCGCGCGGTCGGCTTCACGCCACACCAGATCCGTCACTTCTTCGGCGATGAGTTGAAGCAGGAAGAGGTGTCGAGCGAGTTTCGCGCCGATCTGCTTGGCCATGGCGGCAAGTCCGAAACGACGGAACGTTATTGCAACCCGCTCAGCATCCAGCGTCAGATGGTACATTTGCTGAAACTGCCGGTGGTCACGGCCTATCTCGAGCCTCGTCCGATCCAGTTGTTGCCTTGGGTGGCCGCCAAGGAGATCGCGCCATGGTCACGGGCGGCGAAAGCGAAAACCAAGCGGTAGCGGTAAACACAAATCCGCCGCCCAGCTAATCTTCGACGGCATTGGAAATTTCTGTCACCTAATGCCGGGCATGTGTTGCAACAGTCGCTCAGTATCGTGCGCGCTCATGATGCTGTCCACTGTCGAGCTGTGGGCTTCGACAAACTATGACCTCTGCCTTCGGAGTCCAAAAAGCCTTTTCTATCAAAGGGTTAGGTTCAGTAAACGGCTGATATTTATAGTATGTTCTAATATTACACAAGACCGCTTTGGCTCTCTTAATACGGTGTCCTGTTCCAAATTTGTCTCAAAGAAGTGGCCCGTGCCAAAGAGGTGGGTCCGGCCGCTTAGGACGCAATAAGAACCATCAATACTTGAATACGGGTACGAATGAGCGCGACTACCCGCGGACTTCCCGGCTCTGTCGAGGCCGGTTCTGCATGATCGGACAGAGCGCAACCCTTCCGCTAGGCGCAGCGGGCGAGGCCGTTGTGCAGGCGTTCGTTCGATGCGCCAAGGGTCACCGAGGCATCGACGTTTCGTCCTACTCGACAACAATCTCGGCTATGTCTTCATTGACGGTAAGCATTCGGTGAGGGCCGCAGAAGTCAGGGTCGCCTATGCTCACGGATGAGGTCGCGCAAGCACTCGATGCCGTATGGGGTGAAGGCCATTACGCCGTCTTTGTCGTCCAGGCTGAAGACCCAGATGACGCCATCCTCGGGCTCCATCTCGATGGCGATTTCCAAAAGCCAGTCAACGTCCTCACCGAGTTCAACGGCAACACGGTCGATGGTTTTGACGGAGCTTTCTTTGTTGAGCTGCGTAGTCATGGGTGACCCGGGTCAGTTGATGCGGTTCCTGGACTTCTCGAATCCCGCCTTGCCCTGGGCCCGGCGCCTGGCCAGTTTGGCGAGGCGCGCGGTGATTGCATCCAGATCGATATCGGTCGGATCGAAGGGGTGGCCATACCAGGTCATGACACTGGCGTGCTCAGGGTGTTTTGGGTCGGCCGTTGCGCCGAGGAACTCTTCGAAGCCCGGAAGGCCGCCAACATCTTCTGGTGGGCCCCGCCGGGCGCCCTCGATGAAGCGTGGATAATCAACGACCGGGTCTGCAACGACAACGTCCTCGACGACGACGCTATGGCGCCAGTCGTCGCCAAAGTCATAGGTGTAGGTGAAGCGGGTCTCGCCGCGGGCGAGGATGGCACCGAGCCGGGCGTTACGAGCACTGCGCATCTCGTCACCCCATTCTGGGTCGGGATAGCCATAGCGGCGGTCGCCGATCTCGAACTGGAAGAGATGATAGTCTTCAAACAGCATGACGGCCTGGATGACGTCGTGAATGGTCTTGAGGCTGCTGGTGAGCGGCACCTCGACACGCCGCCAGATGGCGGGCTGCACATCGTCGAGCTGGATGTGGAGCCGGGCAATGCGGTCGCTGTTCACGCGATCTTCCTGATCTGATGCTGGGCCGCCCAGTTCCAGGGCAACAGGTCGTCCAGCTGATGACTGGGATGGTCGGCAATACGGGCCAGAACATCGGCCAGCCAAGCTTGCGGATCAATATCATTGAGCTTGGCGGTGACGATGAGGCTGTACATGAAGGCGGCACGCTGCCCGCCACGGTCGGAGCCGGCGAATAGCCAGGCTTTCCTTCCAAGTGCGATGCCTCTCAGAGCCCGCTCGGCGGCATTGTTGGTCAGACAGACCCTGCCATCCTGAAGGAACTGGGTGAATGCGGGCCAGCGCTTGAGCATGTAGTCCATGGCCTTGGCCAAATCGTCGTGCCGCGACAGTCCAGAGCGGTGCTGGAGCATCAGGGCTTCGAGTTCGTCCACCAATGGCGCGCTCAGCTCGCGCCTGATCGTCAACCGCTCGGGTGATGACTGGCCATTAATGGACCGCTCGACCTCAAACAGGCGATCCATGCGCTGCACGATCTCAAGGGCAAGCGGCGAGATCGGCGCCGGCTTCTTGCCGTCAGCCCTGCGCCGGGCGCTTGCCTCAATATCGGCCAGCACGAAGAAGGCGCGGC
>JAEYTY010000044.1 GCA_023433775.1 Pseudomonadota bacterium
GACCCCTTCAAGCTCTATCGCTGCCACACCATCATGAACTGCGCCAAGGTCTGCCCCAAGGGCCTCAACCCGGCCAAGGCCATCGCGCAGATCAAGAAGATGATGGTCGAGCGCAAGGCGGCTTGACTTTGAGGCGGCGGCGCAGCCGTAAAAACGCTCCAGTGGAGCGTTTTTAGCCGAGAAGGCCATGAGAGCTATGCTCGAATGGCGAACGCATTTCCGATATGCGGCGGGGACACTTGCCCCCGCTGCCCCAGGCCCTATATCTGGACGCGTGAGGACGACCTCCCCCATTTCGGGTTATCGTTCGGGACGGCCCGGCAAGTATGGGGATTTCCATGCGCAAAACCGCCGACCGTATTCGTCACGCCATCAGCTTTGAAATCATCGGCATCCTGCTGGCAACGCCGCTTGCGGCTTTCGCCTTCCAGCTTCATGCCGGCGACAGCGCCGTCATCGTCATTGGCAGCGCCACAATCGCCATGGCCTGGAACTACATCTACAATTACCTCTTCGACCACGCCATGACGCGCTGGCGCGGCACGACGCTGAAGACCCCGGCGATCCGGGTGGCTCACGCCGTGCTGTTCGAGCTGGGGCTCCTGCTGATGCTCATGCCGCTGATCGCCTGGTATCTGGGCATTTCGCTCTGGCACGCGCTGGTGCTCGATCTGGGCTTTGCGCTCTTCTACATGGTCTATGCGCTGGCCTTTAACTGGGCCTATGACCGCGTCTTTCCGCTGCCCGAATGGGAAGCGGAGCGCGCCGGCTAGCGCCAGAACGGCATTTACATGTTTGCAAGGCAAACAATGGCATAGTGGCGTCTCAGAAGACGGCTCAATCGTCGTTGCGAGTCCTCAGACGTGCCCAATTCCTACGCTGCTACGACCTATAACGGCTCGGGGACGCCCAGCGGCGACGCCTGCAAGGCGCAATTGCAGCGCGGCTTTCGCGGCCTGCGCTTTGTCCCTGAGCTTGAGGCGCTCTACCGGCAGCAGGTGATCAATCAGGCCCGCCTCTCGGTATTGGGCATCGTTATCGCTGTGCTGGTCATCTGGACCAGCTTTGCCATCTTCGATTTCATCCGGCTCGACCTCTATGGCCGCTGGCCGCTGGCACCCGATATCTGGGTTCTGTTGCTGGCGCGCTGGCTGGTGATTGCCGTTCTGGTGATCTGCCTGCTGCCGCAGACGCGGGCGATGCGGCACTATGACTGGAAGGCCTTTGCCGTCTATCTGCTGCTCTGCTTTGCCGCGGCGCTGACGGCGGTCATCTACAAGGCCAATGGCATTGCCTCGATTGAAACCGCGCAGGTCGTGGTGATCATGGCCGCCTTCCTGCCCATCGGAATGCGCTTCTACCAGGCGCTGCTGGCCGCCCTGATCATGCTGGTGTTCACTACTCTGGTAGGCCTGCTGGTCCTGCCGCCTGAACTCTGGCGGGGCCAGATATCTTTGCTGGCGGTGATGGTGCTTGGCCTGCCCATTGGCGCCATGGGTGCCTATCTGCGCGAACATGCCGACCGCAGGCAGTTCCTGCTGGGCGCGATCCTGCAGCATCAGGCCCAGTTCGATCCGCTCACTGACCTCGCCAATCGCCGCCTCTTCCATCGCCACGCCAATGCCGCCATCACCCATGCCAGCCGCACCGGCGAAAGTCTTGTGCTGGCGGTGATCGATATCGACCATTTCAAAATGTTCAATGACAGCTTCGGCCACACTGCCGGAGATGAGGCCTTGCGGATCGTGGCCGAGATTATCGGGGACGCTGCCCGCCGCCCCATGGATATGGCGGCCCGGCTCGGTGGCGAGGAATTTGCCCTGCTGCTTTACGGCACCGATATCGAGAAGGCACAGCCCATTCTCGATGCCATGCGCCAGCGGGTGAGCGCCGCAGCCGTAGCGGTCAATGGCAGCTTGACCGTCAGCGTCGGCGCGACCACGCTGGACACCAGGGATGATCTCGACCGCCTCTATGCCCGTGCCGATAGCCTGCTCTATGCCAGCAAGCATGAAGGCCGCGACAAGCTTACCCTGGGGTGACGCGCACCGGCGCCGGCGCCGCTGCCACGCAACGGCAACAAAAAGCCTGATTTGCCGCCAAGGCTCATTCCATCAACAATAAGGACCAAACATGCTAAAGCCTGTCGCGATACTTGCCATGACCCTTGCCGCCATGGGTGGCGCAACAGCGTCCTCTGATGATGCCTGGGCGGAATTTGCCGCCGAAGTCGAAACGGCCTGCCTTGCCGCAACCGATGGCATCTTCACCGCGCCCAGCGCCGTGGTCGACCCCTTTGGCAGCGAGAGCTATGGCCTGGCCATTATTTCCGGTGAGTTCCCGAGCGGCGGCGCTGGCAGCATTGTCTGTGTCTTCGATAAGCAAAGCAAAGCCGTTCAGGTCGGCAGCGAACTCAGCGTGACGGTCACGCCTGCCGAAGCGCAATAGGGCTAAATCTGCCCCATAAGTTTCAGCCCGCCGAGCACGATGATCAGCATGGCCAGCCAGAACAGACGTCTCTGGTTGCGCTCGTTCATTACTCGGCGGCGCTCTGCCGGCCGGTGCCGAACTTGCGCTCGATATAGTCGGCGACCATAACTTTGAACTGATCGGCCACATCGGCGCCGCGCAGTGTCGCGACCTTCTCACCATCGACAAAAACCGGCGCGGCGGGCGTTTCGCCCGTGCCGGGCAGGGAAATGCCGATATTGGCGTGCTTGCTCTCGCCCGGCCCATTGACGATGCAGCCCATCACCGCCACCGACAGCGTCTCGACGCCCGGATAGCGCTCGCGCCATTCCGGCATCGAGGTGTTGAGATGGTCCTGAATATCCTTGGCCAGGGTCTGGAAGGTGGTCGAGGTGGTGCGCCCGCAACCGGGGCAGGCGGCGACCACCGGCAGAAACTGGCGAAAGCCCATAGTCTGCAGCAATTCCTGCGCGACCTTCACTTCCGTCGTGCGATCGCCACCCGGCTCGGGCGTCAGCGAAATGCGGATCGTGTCGCCAATGCCCTGCTGCAGCAGAATGCCCAGCGCAGCCGAGGACGCGACAATGCCCTTGGAACCCATCCCGGCCTCGGTCAGCCCCAGATGCAGCGCATAATCGCAGCGCGCGGCAAGGTCCTGGTAGACGGCGATCAGATGCTGAACGTCGGAAACCTTGGTGGAGAGGATGATCCGGTCACGCCCCATGCCCAGCTCTTCGGCGCGCTGCGCACTGAGCAGAGCCGACTGGATAATGGCTTCGCGCTGCACCGCGGCAGCGGAAATCGGCGCGGCAGAGGCCGCATTCTCGTCCATCAGCTTCGTCAGCAACTCCTCGTCGAGCGAACCCCAGTTCACCCCGATGCGGACAGGCTTGTTGTAGCGATTGGCAATATCGATCAGCGTCGAAAACTGCGTGTCGCGCTTGGCCTTGAAGCCGACATTGCCCGGATTGATGCGGTATTTTGCCAGCGCCTCGGCACAGGCCGGATGATCCGTTAGCAGCTTGTGGCCGATATAGTGGAAGTCGCCCACCAGCGGCACGTCATAGCCCATGGAGGCGAGGCGGTCGCGAATGATGGGGACGGCTGCCGCGCTCTCGTCGCGATCCACCGTGATGCGCACGATTTCCGAACCGGCGCGGGCCAGCTGCATCACCTGCTTCACCGTCGCGTCGATATCGGCCGTATCGGTATTGGTCATGGACTGCACGACCACGGGGGCGCCGCCGCCCACCAGCACGCCGCCCACATTCACACCCACCGATTGCCTGCGCATTGCCGGACCGGCCATAAAACACCTCGTCTGCTGCCCCGACACATAAGCCTGCATGGGTAAAGGCGCAATATTGCAGCGCTGTGTCCAATTGCCGTGGGCCTCGCGCTTTGTGATCAGGCCCATCTTGAACGCGGCGCGCGAGGGGCCATTTAAATGGCATGATCAACATGCTCCTCCCCCGCCTCATCGTGTTCCGCAAGGAAGTCGTGCAGCTCTGGAAGGCTTTCTGGTCGCCGCACACCCCGCTTTACCTGAAGGCGGCAACGCTTTTCGCTGCCTTCTATCTGATCAACCCGATCGACATCATCCCCGACTTCATTCCGCTCGCGGGATGGGTGGACGATATCGTGCTGGTGCCGCTGATGGTGAGCTGGATCGTATCCCGCCTGCCCGTCCCGGCGCGCGCCTATGCCGGCAAGTATGGCAAGACGGTGGATGGCACCGCCCGTCGCCGCTGATTTGACTTTGTGCAACTTTTCGCCATGATGGACTGCATGAGCCAGACAATGTCACGCCAACGCCCATTTGAAAGTCGCCGCCGCAAGGCAGGCTGATTGCCTGGTGCCGCTACCTGCCCTTTGGGCAAGAGCCGCACCAGGATTGCATCTTAACACCCCCAACAAACTGAACATGCCCAAACCGCGCGCCAGCGCGGCGCTTGCGCATGTCATTTCAGGTGAATGCAATGACTTTCAAATATGCCGTGACCCTGCCTGTCAGTGGCGCCCACAAGATCCGCCGGTTCCGGGAATGGGCTGAAAAGCACCTCCCCGGCCTGAGCTATAGCCTGCCCCCGCAGACCCCGATCAAGACCGAAACCATGACGATCCGTCTGCGCTCACTTGAGGATCGGGCCCAGCTGATGGAAACGCAGTCGCGCTCTCCACTGGAGAAGGGCTGACACGGCAATGAATATTCTTCGCTATTGCCGGTCCTGCCATGGACCGAGACCGCGCGCGGCTGCCCGCTGCCCGTGGTGTCATGCGCCCTATGACAGCGCCATTCCGTCACCACCCGAACATCTGTTTTCGGCCCCGCAACGCATCATGACCGGCAGGCTTCCGGCAGAAGGGACCAAATGACGACGATTACCCTGAATGAATGGCGGCTCTCGCCGCAGATCATGATCGGTGAAAAGGAACGGCAGCGCGTGGAAATCGCCGCCATGACCGATACTGACCATAGCGCCGACCATGTCGATTTCCTGCTCTATGAGCTTGACCGGGCCAAGGTGGTGCCAGACGCTATGCTGCCCGGCGACGTGGTACGAATCGGCAGTCTGGTGCGTTATCGGCCACTGATGGAGGACGAGCGGACCGTCAAACTCGTCATGCCCGAGGGCAGTGTAGGTCGCGGTGCCTATAGGCTTTCGGTGGTTTCCGAACATGGCGCCGTGCTGCTGGGCACGCGGCCTGGCGACATCATGACGTGGACCGATCCGTCCGGTGCGCAGCAAAGGCTGCGGGTCATCAGCGTCTATAATCCGCCCGCCGACGGCAATAACTATCCCCCGCCGGCGGCATGACGCGAAGATCAGGGCGCGGCACCCTGCCGCGCCCTGATCTTGAATTCGTTCTCTATTCCAGCCGCACCAACAAATCCTTGGCGTCGATCTGGTCGCCCGGCTTGATCAAGAGTTCAGCGACCACGCCATCGGCTTCGGCATGGATGGCGGTTTCCATTTTCATGGCTTCGATGGAGCAGAGCACATCGCCTGCCGTGACCTTCTGGCCTTCCTTGATCGCCAGCGTCGAGATGACGCCCGGCATGGGCGCGCCGACCTGTTTGGGGTCGCCCGCCACAGCCTTGGCGCGGACCTTGACCTCGCCGGCCTTCAAGCGGTCCGGCACCACGATGGTGCGCGGCTGGCCATTGAGATCGAAGAAGACGCGGACCTCACCCTTTTCATTGGTCGGGGCGCGGCCCTGATAGGTGACGACCAGCGTCTTGCCCTTTTCGATATCGACCAGCAGTTCATCGCCTTCATTGAGGCCGTAGAAATAGACCGGCGTCGGCAGCACTTCGGTCGGGCCGTAGCGCTCCTGCATCTTTTCGAAATCGGCATAGACCTTGGGATACATCAGCGCCGAAGCGAGGCGATAATCATCGACCGGCTGGCCGACCTCCTCGGAGACCTTCTTGCGCTCGGCTTCGAGGTCGACATCCTTCAAATAGGAGCCGGGGCGCTCGGTCAGCGGCGTGCGACCCTTGAGAACTTTCTTCTGCAGCTTTTCCGGGAAGCCGCCGGGCGGCTGGCCGAGGTCGCCGGCAAAGAAGCCGACCACGCTGTCGGGGAAGGCGATATCCTTATCCGGATTTTCGACATCGGCGCGGGTAATGCCGGCCGAGACCATGGCCAGAGCCATATCGCCGACCACCTTGGACGAGGGCGTGACCTTGACGATATCGCCGAACATCTGGTTGACGTCGGCATAGGTCTGGGCGACCTCGTGCCAGCGGGTTTCGAGGCCCAGCGAGCGCGCCTGTTCCTTGAGATTGGTAAACTGGCCGCCCGGCATTTCGTGGAGATAAACCTCCGACGCGCCGCCCTTGAGGTCGCTCTCGAAGGCGCGATACTGGGTGCGCACGGCTTCCCAATAGAACGAAATCTGGCGGATCGCCTTGGCGTCCAGCCCCGGATCGCGCTCGCCATCGGCCATGGCCGCCACCAGCGAACCGAGGGTGGGCTGGCTGGTCGTGCCCGAAAAGGCATCCATGGCCGCATCAACCGCATCGATCCCGGCATCCACCGCCGCCAGCACCGTCGCCGCCGAAGCGCCGGAGGTGTCGTGGGTGTGAAGGTGGATCGGCAGGCCGATTTCCTGCTTCAGCGTTGCAATGAGCTTTTTGGCGGCAGCTGGCTTCAAAAGCCCCGCCATGTCCTTGAGGCCCAGCAC
>JAEYTY010000075.1 GCA_023433775.1 Pseudomonadota bacterium
AGATTGCGCAGGCCGGGGGTGTTGGGCGAAGAGACATTGACGGTCAGATAATCGGCCAGATTGGCGAAGCGGATGACGCCGAGGACGTAATCGGCGACGAAATCATCGCTGTCCTTGTTGGCGCCGATATTGACGCCGAGGGCGGCGGGCACGCGCAGGCCTTTGAGGCGCTGGAAGGCTGCGTCATGACCCTCATTGTTGAAGCCCATGCGATTGATGACGCCTTCTGCATCGGGCAGGCGGAAGAGGCGAGGCTTGGCATTGCCCGACTGGGCGCGCGGGGTGACCGTGCCGATCTCGGTCATGCCGAAACCCATAAGGGCGAGCTGGCGGGGCACTTCGGCATTCTTGTCGAAGCCGGCGGCCATGCCGACGGGATTGGTCATGTCGATGCCGCAGAGATGGGTGGCAAGCTCGGGCGGATCCTTGTGCTCCTGCTGCGGCGCGAGGCCCAGGCGCAGGGCCGTGATGGTGGCGCCATGGGCGATCTCGGGATCCATGCGCAGCAGCGTATCGCGCGTGAGGGTCTGCAGCCCCGCATTGCGCAGGAAGGGCGAAAGGGCAGAAAGGATCATCGAACAGCCTCGGGCAGAACACAGGAGCCGTTGGCGGCGACGCTGATCGGCGCCTCCCAGGCGACGGCGGAGAGGGAAAGCGGACCGCCATAAAGATGAGGGAAGAGCTGGCCGCCGCGCGATGGCTCCCAGACCAGGCCCTGGCCCAGATCGGCCGTGCGGATGGCGGCAAGCACCAGACCGGACTGACCGGCGAAATGGAGGCGCAGGGTTTCGCTCAATTGCGCGGCGGTGGAAAAATGCATGTAGCCATCGGCGGCATCGATGGGCATTCCGGCAAACTGGCCGGCATTGCGCGCGGGCGCCCAGGCAGCAGCGGTGGCGATCTTGTAGATGAATTCCGGTGCTTTCATGAGGGCGGAACCTAGTGCGGTTTCTCGCTGCCGGGAAGGGGCTTTGGGGTGGCGCGGGGGGCGCTTTACAAGGGGGGGAGCTGGCCGTACGATAGGATTAATTTCCGCACATAGAAGACTACATTCCTTTTCGGACGTTCATTTATGCTGTCACACAGGGTCATCTGGGAAAGCATTGACGCGCTGGCGCGCCGGCATGGCCATTCCGTTTCGGCGCTGGCGCGCATTGCCGGGCTGGATTCGACGGCGTTCAATGTATCCAAGCGGATCAGCAAGGACGGCCGCGAACGCTGGCCTTCGACCGAGAGCGTCGCCAAGATTTTGGAAGCGACCGGGGAGAGCATGGATTCATTCCTGGCCGGCGGTACATTTCTGCAGATGGATGCGGGCCTGCCCTCGCGCACTGTGCCGCTGCTAGGCATGGCGCAGGCGGGGGGCGGCGGCTTTTTTGACTCGGCGGGATTTCCGGCGGGTCAGGGCTGGGATGAGGTGGCCCTGCCCTCGCCGGGTGACAATGGCATTTTTGCGCTCGAAGTGCAGGGCGATTCCATGGAGCCGCTCTATCGCGAGGGCGACCGGATCGTGGTTTCGCCCACCGAGCAGGTGCGGCGCGGCGACCGCGTGGTGGTCAAGACCCGCGATGGCGAGGTGATGGCCAAGATTTTGTTCCGGCAATCGGCCAAACAGATCGAGCTGCAATCGCTCAACCCTGCTTATGACACACGGGTGGTCGATATTGCCGATATAGACTGGATCGCGCGGATCATCTGGGCGAGCCAATAGGAGAAGAGAATGACCGATAATGCAGAGCGGATCGCTGTTTCCACCTGGTCGCTGCACCGGCTGCTGGGCACGACTTTTCCACATGACCTCAGCACCAGCGCAGTAGGGGAAATGACCGAGACCTATGGCGAGGGCAGCGAGTCCCTGCTGGGTCTGCCATCGGTTCTGGCCAATCACGGCTATCACCGGCTTGAGATTGTGTCGTTTCACCTGCGCAGCCGTGACGCGATCTATCTGGGCGAATTGCGCGACCAGCTCAGGGTGGCCGGAGTGCGGCTGCAGACACTGCTGATCGATGCGGGGGATATCACCCACCCCGAGCATGGCCAGCGCGACACCAAATGGATCGCCGGGTGGATCGACACGGCCAATGAACTGGGCGCGGAACATGCGCGGATCATTGCCGGCAAGCAGCAGGAAACGCCCGAGACCATGGCGCGATCGGTAGCGGCGCTGAAGGAACTGGTAGCGGTCAATGCCGGCTCGCCCATGCGACTGGTGACGGAAAACTGGTTTGACCTGCTGTCGACGCCGGCGGCGGTGAACGAATTGCTCGACCGCATGGATGGGCAGATCGGGCTTCTGGGCGATTTCGGCAATTGGAGCGGGCCCAACAAGCATGAAGCGCTGGCCCAGATTTTTGGCCGGGCCGAGCTTTGTCACGCCAAGGCGAGCTTCAAGGACGGAATGCTGGACGAGGACGACTATGGCGCCTGTGTCGGCCTGGCGGAGAAGGCCGGATATCGCGGACCCTATACACTGATATTTGATGCGGACCAGCCGGGCGAATGGTCCGGATTGGCGCAGGAACGGGACTTTATCCTCTCCATCCTCGACTGATATTTTCCAGCGCTGGAAGCCACTTGTTAAGGGCCGATAGCCGATAGTGTGCGGATGGCCAGTCCGCGACCCAGAAGAGAAGCGTCCAAGCCGACCCAAATTGCGGGTGCGGGCGGGATTCTTGCCCGCCTGATGGATGCGGCCCCAGTGGGAATGCTGGTGGCCACGATGGACGGCAATGTCATCTATGCCAATCAGGCGTTCAGCAACCTGATGGGCCATGAGCTGACCGCCGACAAGGCGCTCAACGTCAGCAACCTGATCCACCCCGATGACAATGCGGCGGCACGCCAGCATTTTGACCGGCTGAAGCGACGGGAAACAACGAGCTACCGGGCCGAGCACCGGTTCGCCAAAGCCGATGGCGAGCCGCTGTGGGTGATGGTGGCTGTGGCGCTGCTGGAAGGCGACGAGGTCAGCGAAGACCTGCTGGTGCTGCAACTGACCAGTATCGAGCTGCAGAAAAAAGCCGAAGAGGCGCTGGTCTATTCGGAAAGCCGGTGGCATTCGGCGCTGGAAAGCGCGCGCCAGGGCGTGTGGGACTATGACATGCGCAAGGACCGCATGTTTTATTCGCATATGTGGCGCGTGTTGCGCGGCATTCCCGACGATGAGGAAATCGGCGAAGACCACGATTTGCGATGGCTCGACCGCATTCACCCCGAGGACCGCGAGCGGCTGAGAGTGGATAGCAAGAAGCAGGGACTGGGTGAGCCCGGCTATGACACGCTGGAATATCGCGAGCTGACCCGGGACGGGCGCTATATCTGGCTTTTGAGCCGGGGCAAGCCCATCGAATGGGATGAAAACGGGCAGGTGCTGCGCAGCGTCGGCATCGACACCGACATTACCCACCTCAAGACCGTGGAATATGAGCTGGCGGCGGAAAAGGAACGACTGCGCGTGACGCTGGAGGCCATGGCCGACGGCATGATTTCGACAGACGCAGATTCGCGCATCGTGTTCATGAATCCGGCGGCCGAATTGCTGACCGGATACAAGGCCAGCGAAGTGAAGGGCATGGTCGCCTGCGACATTTTCCAGTTGCGCAGCGAAACGACGGGGGCGAAGCTGCCCTGCCCATCGGCCCTATGCCTTGATGAATGTGTGCCCATCCGCGCCGATGATGACAGCGTGCTGGTGAGCCGCAACGGGACGCAGCGCGATATTCGCTGCACGGCCTCGCCGGTGACGACGCAGGGCGGCAAGGTTTCGGGCGCGGTGCTGGTGTTTCAGGACGTGACGCAGAGCCGGGCATTGCAGCGGCAATTGGCGCATTCGGCAGCCCATGACGACCTGACGGGACTGCCCAATCGCGCTGCTTTCGAACGCGCGCTCGGGGACGCCATAGCCTCGGCGCGGAGCAGCAAGCAGAGCCATTGCCTGATCTATCTCGATCTCGACCGCTTCAAGCCTATCAACGATACGGCGGGACACGCGGCCGGCGATGCGCTGCTCAAGCAGGTGGGGCAGACCATTCGCGGCGCCTGTCGCGCCCATGACATGGCGGCGCGTATCGGGGGCGATGAATTTGCGATCATTCTCGAAAACTGCCCGCTCGAAAACGGTATCCAGGTGGCCGAGAAGATTGTGCGCGCCATCCGCTCGCTGGTGTTTTCCTGGGCCGGGCGGGAATATTCCATCGGCGCCAGCGCGGGCATGACCATTATCGGGCCGCAACCCGCATCTTCGCTGGGCTTTATGGGCGAGGCCGACGCCGCCTGCTATGCCGCCAAGGGCGCAGGACGCGGGCGGGTCGTGGCCTTCCACGACATGGGGCCGAATTTCAGCCGTAGTAAACGCTGATCAGCTGACCGCCGATCTCATGGACTTTGATGTCCATGTCGTAGATGCCCGCGAGCACTTCGGGGCGGATCATTTCCTTGACTGAACCCTGCGCGGCCACCCTGCCCTGTTTCATCGCCACGATGCGGTCGGAATACCAGGAGGCAAAGTTGATATCGTGCAGGACCAGAACCACGGTCTTGCCGAGATCGTCGGCAGCCTGGCGCATGAGCTTCATCATGGCCATGGCGTGTTTCATGTCGAGATTGTTGAGCGGCTCGTCGAGGAGGACATAATCTGTGTCCTGGGCGAGGACCATGGCGACGAAGGCGCGCTGGCGCTGGCCGCCGGAGAGCTCGTCGAGAAAGCGATGGGAAAGATCGCCGAGATCGAGATAGGCGATGGCGCGCGCGATCTGCTCGCGGTCGGCGGTTGTGAGGCGGCCTTTGGAATGAGGATAGCGACCGAAGGCAACGAGATCGGCCACCGTCAGGCGGGCGGCGATGTGATTGTCCTGGCGGAGGATGGAAAGGCGGCGGGCCAACTGGTCGCTGGGGGTTTTGGTGACATCGAGCCCATCGACGGTAACCGAGCCGGCGGAGAGATCGAGCAGGCGGCTGACCATGGAGAGCAGTGTCGACTTGCCGGCGCCATTGGGGCCGATGATGGAGGTGACGCCGCGCGCGGGGATATCGAGGGTTACGTCATCGACCACGAGAGCATCGCCATAGCGGCGGGAGACGGACTGGGTGCGGATCATGTGCGGGCTCCCCGCAGCAGCATGGCGATGAACACCACGCCGCCGACAAATTCGATGATGATGGCCAGCGCCGAGTCATAGCCAAAGACGCGCTCAAGCACGACCTGGCCGCCGACCAGCGCGATGATGGCGATGAGGATGGCCGCCGGCAGGATGAGGGCGTGGCGATGGCTGCAGATGACCAGATAGGCGAGATTGGCGACGAGCAGGCCGAAAAAGGTGACCGGGCCGACCAGGGCGGTCGAGACCGAGACGAGCACGGCAATGATCATCAGCACCTGGGCGACGAGGCGGTGATGATCGACGCCCAGGTTGATGGCATTGGCGCGGCCGAGGGTGAGCACGTCGAGCGCCGGAAGCAGGCGCCAGACCCAGAGAGCCATGGCGAGAATGGCGAGGGTCGAGACGACGAGCAGGCTTTTGTCGACGGTGTTGAAACCGGCAAAGAGCACGTCCTGCAGGACGGCGTAATCATTGGGATTGATGAGCCGCTGCATGAGCGAAGACAGCGAGCGGAACAGCACGCCGAAGACAATGCCGACCAGCACCAGCAGGTAGAGATCGCTGGCGGCGCGGTTGAATAGCCAGCGGAACAGCAGCGTGGAGAGACCGGCCATAAGGGCGGTTTCATAGGCGAATTGCAGCTGGGCGGGCAGCATGGCGTAGGAGAGGCTGCCGAGGAAGAAAATCTGCACGGTGCGGACGAGCGCAAAGAGCGCATCGAACCCCATGATGGCGGGGCTGAGGATGCGGTTGGCGGTGATGGTCTGGAAGAGCACGGTGGCCACGGCGATGGCTGCGCCGACGACGACCATGCCCCAGATTTTGGTGCCACGGAATGGCAGCACGAAGGACCAGCTGCCCTTGGCGCCGATGACCATGAAGGCGGTGATGGAGAGTGCCGCAAGCACGGCGAGGATGAGGAGGACCTGATGGGGCGTCAGCGCGCGCAGGGTGCGGGTTGGGTTAGCCATTCTGCGTCCGCCTCCGCAGCAGCAGATAGAGGAAGAGCGCGGAGCCGATGACGCCGAAGACGGTGCCGATGGGGATTTCATAGGGGAAGCGAATGAGGCGCCCGACAATGTCGCAGGCGAGGACGAAGCCGGCGCCCATGAGCACGATCCAGGGAATGGCAAGGCGGGCGTGATCGCCGACGGCCATGGCGACCAGATTGGGCACGATGAGGCCGAGGAAGGGAATGGTGCCAACCGAGACCAGCACCAGAGCGGTGATCATGGCGACGATGGAAAGGCCCAGCGCCAATACGCGGCGATAATTGAGGCCGAGATTGGTGGTGAAATCCTGGCCCAGCCCGGCAACGGTGAAGCGGTCGGCAGCGAGCCAGGCTATGCCCACCAGACCGGCGCCGATCCAGAGCAGTTCATAGCGGCCGCGCAGCACGCCGGAGAAATCGCCCAGCGTCCAGCCGCCGAGGGTTTGCAGCAGATCGTAACGATAGGCGATGAAGCTGGTGACGGAGCCGATGACGCCGCCGAGCATGATGCCGACCAGCGGGACCATGAGGGTGGAGCGCAGGGGAATGCGGCGCAGGATCTGCATGAAGAGCGCCGTGCCGATCAGGGCGAAGATGGAGGCCACGATCATCTTGGCGATGAGGGGACTGGCGGGCCAGAGAAGGGTGACGACCAGAATGCCGAAGGTGGCGCTTTCGACGGTGCCCGCGGTGCCCGGCTCGACGAAGCGATTGCGCGCCAGCATCTGCATGAGCAGACCCGCCACGGCGAGGGCGGAGCCGGAAAGGATCAGCGCCAGGGTGCGCGGAATGCGGCTCACCAGCAGAACCTGCATGGGCCGCGCCTCGGGCGAGGCGGACAGCATGCTCATGGGCGTGACGTCGCTGACCCCGATAAAGAGGCTGATCAGCGCAAGGATCAGCACGGCGAAAACGCCGAGAGCAAATTTGGACATGGGGCCGGACGGAAATGGTCCCCCGCCCGAAGGCGGAGGACCGAGAGGCTTAGTTGGAGAGGGCTTCGGTAATCTGATCGGCCATGATGCCGAAGGAGATCAGGCCGCCATTGACGATATAGGCGCGGACCGGGTCGATATAGACGACGGCTTCGTTCTTCCAGGCATTGGTTTCGGCAACCAGTTCATTGTCGAGAATGGCGGCGGCAGCGCCCTGGCCCGTCGCCGCATCGCGGTCGATGACCAGCAGCAGATCGGGATTGGTTTCGAGGATGAATTCGAAGGAGATGGCGTCGCCATGGGTGGCGGCTTCAACGTCTTCGATGGCAGGGGTGACGCCAAGGGTTTCGTGGATGAAGCCGAAACGCGAACCGGGGCCATAGGCGGTGACTTCGGCGCCGCTGGTGAGGACGACGAGACCCTTGCCGGCATCGGCGGCAGCGGCCTTGGTGGCGGCGATCTTGCCGTCGGTTTCGGCGATCAGGGCATCAATCTCAGCCTGCTTGCCGAAGATGTCGCCGATGATTTCGGCATTGGCCTTGATCGAGCCGTAGAAATTGGCCCAGTCGTTGGAGAGATCGACGGTCGGCGCGATCTTGGCCAGTTCGGGATAGGCGGTCGAGGAGCGACCGGCGACGATAATCAGATCGGGCTCGAGGGCGGCGAGCGCCTCGTAGTCAGGCTCAAAGAGCGAACCGACCTTGGGGTAGGCGTCGCTGGCATATTTTTCGAGATGGGCAGGCAGATTGGAGCCCGGCAGGCCGGCGATCTCGATACCGAGCGCTTCGAGGGTTTCGATGGCAGCAAAATCGAAGCTCACCACTTTCTGCGGCACGCCGGACAAGGTGGTTTCGCCCTGGGCGTGGGTGATGGTTATGTCCTGCGCCAGAACTGGCACCACAAGGGCAACAAGGCCGATGGCGAGCGCGGCGGTACGGGTGATGATGTTCACGTGTGCTTCCATTCCGAAACGAAATCTGGATCGCGCAAATATGATTGCGCTAGTCAAGTTCACTAATTCGGGCAGAAAGCCGAGTCAAGAAAGGTGATTTAGTAAATCAGGAAATTCGCCGGGTCAGGAAGACGGCACGTAAGTATCGTGGCAGAGCGCGATAAAACTCTTCATTGCAGCCGAGAGCGGGCTGGATTTTCGGCGGGCGACGAGCAGCTGGCGCATGGCCCAGGGCTCTGCGAGAGGGGCGCAGACGAGATCGGTTCCAGCGAGGAGATGGAGGCTCGTCGAGCGCAGGAAGCCGATGCCGAAATCGGCCTCGACCATGCGCACCAGGGCGGGGAAACTTTCGACGCGCAGGCTTTCCTTGAGCGGCTGACCGGCCTTGCCGGCGGCTTCGCCCAGAAGGCGATCGAGCGAACCGGCGTGGTGAATGCCGACAATGGCGTGGGGCAGCACTGTTTCGAAGGCAATGGCCTTGCGCGGTTCCATCTGGCTGGCCAGCGGATGATCGGGCGGGGCGAGGACCCAGATGCGCTCGTCTTCGAAGGGGTGAATATCGAAGCGGGCAAAGTCGTAATTGTCGGAGACGATGGCGATATCGGCCTGGCCTTCGTCGAGCGCCAAGAGCGCCTTGGCGGCGCCCATTTCGCCAATGGCAATGTCGATGCCGGGAAATTTCTGCGCATAGCGCGAGAGAAGTTCAGGCAGGCGGCCGGTGAGCGCGGAACCGGTGCAGGCCAGGCGCAGGCTGCCGCGCTGGCCGGAGCCAAAATCGGCCATGACCGCATCGAGATCGGCAATGGAGCGCAGCACGGTGCGGCAACCATCGGCATAGGCCTCGCCAGCCTTGGTGAGGCGGACGCCATGGGCCGAGCGATCAAAGAGCACGACGCCGAGGCGGGCTTCGAGATCGGAGACGCGGCGACTGACGGCAGAGGAGGCAATGCCCTCGCGCTCGGCGGCGCGGCCAATTGAGCCGGTTTCGGCCAGCAGCAGAATGAGCCGCGCGGTTACGCTATCGAATGATGCCATGTCGCCTCCGAATGGCAACATAACCATCAGAGCCCAAGGAGCAAGGACAAGCCGCGCAGGAGATAGAAAAGACCGATGGCGGTGACGACGAGGCGGGTCCAGGAGCGGAAGCGCGCATCGGTGAGGCGCTGGAGGATCTGGTAGCCCAATTGCGTGCCGGCAATGGCGAAGGGCGCGGCGATGAGGACGATGAGCCAGTCGCCCGCAGCCACGCTGGTCAGGGCGAAGCCATAGAACAGGACCTTGGCGGCATGGGAGACGACCTGAATGGCTGCCTTGGTTGCGATGATGGCGCGGCGGTCCATTTCGGTGCGGATGAAGAAGATGTCGACCGTGGGGCCGGCGGCGCCTACGGCCAGATTGAGTCCGCCGCTCAAGAAGCCGCAGATGAGGGCGTGGAGCGGCTTGCTGGCATCGAGCGCCAGCCAGTGTTTGGGAATCCAGACCAGGATGGGCAGGAGGCCAATGGCGATGCAGACGGTGACCAGATCAGGCGTGTAGCGCACGAGGAAGAGGACAATGGCGGCGACGGCGAGGCCGATGCAGACAATGGCGAGGATGCGCCAATTGATGAAGGCGCGGGAAAACCAGGCGCGCGAGCCATTGGCGATGATCTGGATGGCGCCCTGAACGGCGATGGCTGTGCCCACCGGCAGCAGCGCCAGCAGAATGGCCAGGAGAATGAGCCCGCCCGCCATGCCGAAGACACCGGAAATGGTGGAGGTGACAAGGACGGCGGCGGCGATGGCAGCGAGCAGGATGGGTGTCATGGATCAGTAGTCCCCTGCCCGCTTTTGCGCGCGTTGTGGCGGCAAAGCCAGCGCCATATGGGCAAGAGGGCGTGCCCAGATTTGCGCCCGCGGAAAGCAAATCTGATCAAAATTCGCGCGGATTTCATCTTGAATGGCAGGGAGAATGGGCTTTGAATGCGTGTGCGAGTCATTAGCCTGTTCGCCAGCCGGCGGTTTCGCCTGCCCTTCAGGCTCCACGAATTTATGTCTGGATAGTTCCTTGACCACGATCAGGGCCGGCCGCGAACGTGCGCGCGGCGATGCGCTTTCTCATGTGGCGGCCATTCACGCCGGCAAGAATCTTGGTCCGCTGCTGCGGATCACCAAATTCTCCCTGCGCCATTACTGGCAGGCGAGCCTGGCCATTGGCGCGACCATTATTGCCTCGATCTTGCAGCTGACCATTCCGCGCCTTCTGGGCCAGGCGGTGGACCAGGCGCAGAATGTGATGAGCGTGGCGGCGGAGGGCGCGCAGGACGCCTTGATGTGGACAGCGCTGACGCTGCTGGTGATTTCGGTGGCGCGCGGATTTTTCACGCTGGTGCAGAACTATTATTCGGAATCGGTGGGGCACCATGTGGGCTATGAGCTGCGGCTGGCCTTTTACGACAAGGTGCAGAAGCTGCCCTATGCCTATCACGACCGGGTGCATTCGGGCGACCTGATCACGCTGGGCCTGCTCGACCTCGATGGCGTCAGAATGTTCTTTGCCACTGGTCTCGTGCGGACGGTGCTGCTGACTGTGCTGATCGGGGTGGGCGCCTATATGCTGTTCACCACCGATGGGCTGCTGGCCTTTCTGGCGCTGAGCTTTGTGCCCATCGTGGCCTGGCGCAGCTCGGTGGCGCAACTGACGCTGCGGAAAACCTGGCGGGTGCTGCAGGACAAGCTCTCCGTGCTTACGCGGGTGATGGAAGAAAATCTCGGCGGCATTCGCGTGGTGCGGGCCTTTGCCGGGCAGCTCTATGAACTCTCGAAATTCGACAAGGCATCAGCGGCGGCGCTGGAACTGGCGCATGAACGGGTGCTGGTACGGGTGCGCAATACTTCGATCATGACGCTGTCGTTTTTTGCGGCGATGGGGCTGGTGCTGTGGGTCGGTGGCAGCAAGGTGATCGCCGGGGAGATGAGCGTCGGCACGCTCGCCTCGTTCCTCACCTTCATGACCATATTGCAGATGCCGGTGCGCCAGCTGGGGCTGATGGTCAATTCCTATGCGCGCGCCTCAATCTGCGGGCAGCGATTTTATGAATTCATCGATGCGCCGGTCGATATTGCCGACAAGCCGGGCGCAGCGCCGCTGAAGATCAGCGAAGGCACGCTGCGGTTTGAGGATGTGCATTTCACCTATCCCGGCGCCAGCCATCCGAGCCTCAAGGGTATCAGCTTTGAAGGCCGCGTCGGCCAGACCATCGGCATTGTCGGGGCGCCAGGGAGTGGGAAATCGACGCTGGCCCATCTTATTCCGCGCTTTTACGACGTGACATCAGGGCGGGTGACGCTGGACGGGCAGGATGTGCGGGATGTGACGCTGGAGACGCTGCGGCGGGCGGTGGCCGTGGTGCAGCAGGACACGTTCCTTTTCACCACCACTATCGAAAACAACATTGCCTATGGCGACCCATGGGCGAAGGAAACCAAGGTGGAAAAGGCGGCTGAGAGCGCGCAGCTGCACAATTACATCATGGGGCTGCCGGCCGATTATGACACGGTGGTGGGCGAGCGCGGCGTGTCGCTATCGGGTGGGCAGCGGCAGCGGCTATCGATTGCGCGCAGCCTGGTGCTGAAGCCGGCGGTGATGGTGTTTGACGATTCCACGGCGGCCATTGACGCCGGCACGGAGCATCGCATCCGCTCGGCGATAAGGCGCTATGCCAAGGATCGGGTGACGATCCTCATTGCGCATCGGCTGAGCTCGCTGATGCACGCCGACATGATCCTGTTTCTCGAGGATGGGCAGATTGTCGAGCGCGGTTCGCATGAAGAATTGCTGGCGCTGGGGGGCCGGTATCGCGCGCTTTACGACTTGCAGACGCGCCCTGCCGACGAAATCGAGATCGGGAGTGCGGCGCAATGAGCGTGATGGAAGACGACGACCGCGAAGCGGCCACCTTTCCCGGCCAGCGCCCGCCGCGCGCCAGCGTGGGCAGCCACAAGATCGAGGAAGAGGTTTTCGGCAAGGCCTATGACCCGCAGACGGTGCGGCGCATCTGGACTTTCGTGCGGCCCTATCGGCTGAAGATTTTCATCTCAGTGCTGGCGGTGCTGGTGTTTACGGCAACACAATTGGCCATTCCGCTGATCATCGGCAATGCCATCGACACGGGCATGGTGGCGGGCGGCGACATGGACAGCCTGATCTGGGCCGTATTGGTTTTCGCCGTGGCCATCTTGCTCAATTTTGTCTCGTCCTATGTGCAGGAAACGCAGGTGGGACATGTGGCCGAGAACGTACTGTTCGACATGCGCCGGGCGATGTTCGCGCAACTGCAACGCGTGTCGCTGAGCTATATGGACAAGACCGAGGTCGGGCGGCTGATGAGCCGGCTGCAGGGCGACGTGAATTCCATGCAGGAGTTTCTGGAAACCAGCGTCATCTCGGTGGGCGATATCGTGCTGCTGGGCGGGATTGTCGTGGTGCTGCTCAGTCTTGATCCATGGCTGGGGCTGCTGACGCTTTCGACCATGCCGATCCTCTTCATCATCCGCATCTTCTGGCTGCCGCCGGCGAAGCGCGCCTTCTGGGCGGCACATGAGACCAATTCGCTGACCAATGGCGCCATGGCCGAGGGCATTAATGGCGTGCGCACAGTGCAGAACCTCGACCGGCAGAAGGTCAATTTCGACCTTTACGACGACAAGGCCTATCACAATCTGCGCACGCAGCTGACGGGCTCGAAATTCGCGCAGGTGATGGTGCCGATCGTCGACAGCCTGACCGGTATTGCCATGGCCATAGTCGTGGTGGTCGGCGGGTCGCTGGTGCTGAATGGCGGGCTGCAGGTGGGCGTCGTGGTGGCGTTCCTGTTCTATATCCAGCGGTTCTTTGACCCGATCCGGTCGCTGACCATGCAATATTCAATCATGCAGCGGGCGATGACCTCGGGACGGCGGATTATCGAGGTGCTCGACCTGCCGGTGGTGATTGCCGATCGGCCCGACGCGGTGACGCTGAGCCCCGACATGGACGGATCGGTGGAATTCCAGGACGTGGTGTTTGGCTATGATCCGGGCCGGCCTGTGCTCAAGAATGTGTCGTTCAAGGTGCGGCCCGGCGAGACGGTGGCGCTGGTGGGGCCGACGGGCTCTGGCAAGACGAGCGCCATGGCGCTGGTGCACCGGTTTTATGAGGTGCAGGGCGGCGCCGTGCTGGTGGGCGGGCATGATGTGCGCAACGTGACGCAGGCCTCGCTGGGCGAGCAGGTGGCCATGGTGTTGCAGGAGCCATTCCTGTTCACAGGCACGGTGTTTGAAAACATCCGCTACAACAAGGCTTCGGCGACGCGGGAGGATGTCATCGCGGCGGCGAAGGCCGTTGGCGCGCATGAATTTATCGCGCGGCTGCCTGAGGGTTATGACAGCCAGCTGGAACAGCGCGGCTCGAACTTTTCGCTGGGGCAGCGGCAATTGCTGAGCTTTGCGCGGGCGCTGGTGGCGGACGCCAAAATCCTGGTGCTGGATGAGGCGACGGCCAATATCGACTCCTATACCGAGCGTCAAATCCAGAAGGCGCTGGAGATATTGCTGGCCGGGCGCACGGGCCTCGTGATCGCGCATCGACTGGCAACCATTCGCGGGGCCGACAAGATCATCGTGTTGCAGAATGGCGAGAAGATCGAAGAGGGCAACCACGACCAGCTGATGAGCGAGGGCGGGCTTTATTCCAAGCTCTACAACATGAACTATGCCAGCTTTGACGACATTCCCGACGAGCTGGTGGCGCAGGCGAACGCGAAAATGGCGACGACCTAAGTCTTGCTGATTGTTCAAGCCGTTCGCAAAACGGCGTGCTAGCTTCCGCTCAGATGGAGGCCCGAAAATGCGTCTTGCCCTTGCCCTGCTGGTCAGTCTTGGCGTTGTCCCCGCTTATGCCAATGCGCTCACCTTTTCCGGCACGCTGGATGGCCGGCCGATCATTGCCGAGCTGACCGAACCATCCGATGGCGCGGTGGCGGGGCGGTTTGCCTTTGCCGATACGGGCAGCGATGTGCCGCTGACGCCGGTGTCGCATGAGGGCGGGCTCTGGGTGCTGAACGAGGAGGCGCCCTGCGAAGAGGGCGAATGTGTAACCGGCGATGACGGGCTGGTTGCGGATGTGCCCCTCGCGGCGGTGTGGGAGCTGACCTATGACGCGGACAATTTTGTCGCCAGCGGCATACGCCGCACGCTAGGCGCCAAGCCGAAGGAAGTGCCGGTGTGGCTGGAGGTGGTCGCCTGGCGGGAACTGGTCGAGGGCGAAGAGGCAAGCGCATCGGCGCTGCATGAGCGCTCGGGGAGCACCTATCACGACAAGGCCCTGCCTATCGACTGGCCGACAATGCCCTATGAAATGCTGCTGCTGGATGGCCCGACGGAGGCCAGCGAGGTGCAGGAGATGGCGGGCGGGGCGGCGCAGTATCGGTATCTCACCGATCCGCGCACCAAATTCGCCTTTCCCCGGGCGGTGTCCTTTGCCGGCGGCGAGCCCATCGACAATGTCAATGAGATCCTCAGGACGCAGCATTACCGGCTGAGCCTTTCGGCGCTCAATTGCCTGGCGCTGCGCTATGCAGCCTATGGCGCCAATGAATATACGCATGGCGGCACGCTGGACGATTTTGACAGTGAGGAAATCACCCTAACATTCCTGTCGCCACGGGTGGTGAGCTGGACGCAGGGCGGCAGCCTCTGGTGTGGCGGGGCGCACCCCTATAACCACTATGACACCTACAATATCGACGTGACGACGGGCGATGAACTGCCGCTGCAAAAGGTGTTTTCGGCCTGGGTGCCGCGCGAATGGGGCGCGGCGCCGGACGCCATTGCCGATGCGGAGGCGGCGGCAGCAAACCCGGAGAATTTCTCCTGGGGACCGAATGCTGACCTATTGGCCTATGTGCGGGAAAACCTGCCGGCGGAACTGCTCTATGACGACGAGCCCGAACTCAACGAAGCCTGCTATTCGGACGAAGCGCTGACGCAATATCTCAATATTCGCTTCGAGGCCCCGCTCAATGCGGTGTTCACCACGTCAGGCTTTCCGCACGTCATTTCGGTTTGCGGGGGTGACCTGTTCACAGTGCCGCTGACAGACCTCTGGGATTTCCTAGGGCCGGATGCATCGGACTATTTTCCAGAGCTGGGTGGCTAGAGGCCCTGTTCCGGGAGATCAGAACAGGGCTTCCAAATCCACTTGTCAGGCGGCCAGTTCGAGGCGGATGCGATTGCCGGAGGGGTCGCGGGTTTCGAGATCGTTCCCGACCACTTCCAGCGGTGCGCCGGCCTTTTCGAGGCGTGCCTTGAGAGCGGCGAGGCTATCCGCATCGGGCAGCACGATGGTGAACCAGCGCAGGCCAGCTGAACCCGCAGGTGGCAGCGCGGCGTTGGGGCCGGACCAGATGTTGAAGGCGATGGTGTGGGGCATGTAATCGAGGCCCACATCGCCCATGCCGAATGAGTGGATGAGCAGGAAGCCGGCAAAGCCAATCACGTCGCGATAGAAATCCATGGCGAGGCCGAGATCGTTGACATGCACGTGGACGTGACCGATGCGCGTGCCGGGAGGCATGGAAGCGGCAATCACCGGCTGGGGGCCGAGTTCGCCCAAGAGATCATCCATATCGATGGGGTCGCGACCGGAATGGGGCTTGCCTTCGGCGGTGACGGCATAGGTCTGGCCCTTGTCGGGATCGCCCAGGGTGCCGCGCCATGGCGTTTCGAAGGTTATTTCGATGCCATTGCCGTCCATATCCCACAGATAGATGGCCTCGGAGACCAGATGGTCGGTGGGGGAAATGCGGACATTGCGCTGGAGGGCGCGCACGGCCATCTGCGCCAGATCGACCCGGGCCGGGACATGGATGGCGACGTGATAAAGGCCGATAGTGCGCTGGGCGACCGGGCTGGTGGCGCCGGTTTCGAGCACGATCAGGGTCTTGCCGCCGGCGCCGAGACGGAGCTGGTTGGCTTCTTCGCTGATGAGTTCGAGACCCACCACATCGCGCCAGATGGCGAGGGCCCTGGCGCGGTCCGTCACCGCGATATGGACGGGGCCCAGCGTGGTGGTCAGCGGAAGAACGGGAGCGGACTTCACATTGGTCTGCACGGATGTGTCGATCATTTCGACCTCCTGAATTGTCTGTGACCACATGTATGCCCCGTACCACGCTCCGCAAAGTGGACGGCGCCGAAGGCTTTGTTCGTCAAACCATGCCCAATCCTATTGCGAGATCCGCTCCAGGATTTGCGGCCATTCGGCCAGGACCGCGTCGCGGGAGCGCAGGCCGCCGCTGATCTCGTGACGGGCTTCGTCCTGCGCGAGGCGCACGAAAACCAGCCGGCCGCCGTCTTTTTCGGCCCAGCCGACATACCAGCCCCAGCCTTTGGCATAGTCAAAGGAGCGGTCGGCGCGACGCGGATAGGCCGAGCCGGTCTTGCCCCAGAGCGTCCAGCCATCGGCTGTGCCGGCGCTTTCGACAAGGCTGAGAGCGCCGGTGATTGCGGCGTCGGAAACGGGTAGTTTCCGCTCGATGAGCGCGGCGACAAAGCCGGCCTGCTCCATGGGCGAGATTTTGAGCGAGGAGGAAATCCAGGACCGCTCGAGGCCATTGTTGAAGCCCGGATCACCGGAGAAATCGGCATTGCCATAGCCAAAGCTTTTTCCATAGGCGGTGAGTGTCTCGGCGCCGAGATGCTCGGTAATGCGCTGGGAGTACCAGACATTGGAAAAATGTATCCACATGGTGGGATCGGTGTCCTGCCGCCAATCGGCAATCCAGTCCGAATAGCCTTCTTTGAAAGGCAGCTTCGGCTCGTGGGGCGAGGTGAGAAAGCCGGCATCGAAACCCATGACCGCAAGAGCCAATTTGAAGGTGGAGGCGGGCGTGACGCGGGTTTCGCAATCGCCTTCGGCGAGAAGCATCTGCCGGCTTTCGGGCTCGGCGACGAGGGTGCAGAGGGTACGGGCCTGAGCGGGCGCGGCGGGCATCAAGGCGATAAAAATCGCCAGAGCAGCTAATGTGGATTTCATTGACGCTTTGTCTCCCCCTGGCCACGACAATGCGGCGCGCACAGGTTCTGCCGGAAAATCAGGCACAAATCGGGACGGCGCAAGTTTTCCACGCAAGTGTTGGGGCATTGGTTTCACGTCTTGCCACATCATGGTCTAAGGGGCATCCGGAACCGCCTTTGTGGTCCGGCGTTGATGCCGGGCCTATGGGGCGTGTTGTTGAGTGCAGGGGGCCAGCATTACTTCCGAACAGATTATCATTTTCGCGCTCTTTGGCATTGTGCTCGCCATGCTGGTCTGGGGGCGCTTGCGCTATGACCTGGTGTCGTTTGCAGCGCTGATTGCTGCCGTAGTGCTCGGCGTGGTGCCGGTGGAAGAGGCCTTTTCCGGGTTTGGGCACGAGGCCACGATGATCGTGCTGCTGGTGCTGGTTGTCAGCTTCGGACTTTCGCGGTCTGGCGCTATCGAACTGGTGACGCGCCGAATGCTGGCCAAGCCGCGTTCGGTGCCGGCGCATCTGGGCATCTTGGGCGGCCTTGCCGCAGCGCTGTCGAGCGTGATGAACAATGTGGCAGCGCTGGCGCTGACCATGCCGGTGGATATTCAGGCAGCGCATAAGGCGGGACGTTCGCCTTCGCTGACGCTGATGCCACTGGCGGCTGCGACCATTCTGGGTGGCCTCGTGACGCTGATCGGCACACCGGCCAATATCATCGTGTCGTCCTATCGGCGGGATGTCGGGCTTGGCGCCTTTGGCATGTTTGACTATGCGCCGGTGGGGCTGGTCTGCGCCTTTGCCGGCCTTGCATTCATCGCCATTATCGGCTGGCGGCTTATTCCGCAGCGCAGCGGCAATGCCATGGCTGACCTGGCGGCGATTGAAGATTATGTGGCCGAACTTGTCGTCAACAAGGAAACCAAAGCCATCGGCCAGCGGGTCAGCGAACTTGACACCATTGCAGACGAGAATGACGTCATCGTTCTCGGCCTGATCCGCAAGGCAAAGCGTCTGCCCGGGCGGGCGAGGGGCGCCGAAATCGTGCAAGGGGACCTGCTGGTCGTCGAAGGCAGCCCCGATGCGCTCAATGCCTTTGCCGCCGCCCTGGCGCTGGGCTTTCAGGGACGCTCGGGGGAGGCAGCCGCCCTGTCGTCGGACCTCGGTTTTTTCGAAGCCGTGGTGGGACGCGGCAGCCGCCTGATCGGGCGTTCGGCCAACGATGTGCAGATGCTGCGCGGTTTCGGGATTTCGCTTCTGGGCATTTCGCGCGCCGGCAAGACCCTGCGGGAACGCGTGCGCCGCACACGGCTGCAAGCGGGCGACGTATTGTTGCTGCTCGGGCAGGCCGAAACCATGGACGAGGCCCTGAGCCAGCTCGAATGCCTGCCGCTGGCGACGCGCCCGGCCATGGCGCGCTATGACAAGGCCATCATGGCGATTTCGCTGTTTGTCGGCGCGGTGATGCTGGCCGTGTTCGGCCTGTTTCCACTGGTGATCGGGCTGTCGATTGTCGTTATCGCCTATGCGCTGCTCGACATTGTGCCGATCCGCGAACTCTATGACGCCATTGACTGGCCGATCATCGTGCTGCTCGGCTCGCTTATTCCCATGGGCGTGGCGCTGGAGACAACGGGTGGCACGGCGCTGATCACCAGCGGTCTTGCGGCGCTGACCATAGGCCTACCTGCCTGGGTGGCTGTGGCCGCGGTACTCATCGTCACCATGTTTCTCTCCGATATTCTCAACAATGCCGCCACGGCGGTGATTGCTGCGCCGGTGGCGCATGGGCTGGCGCAGGCCATGGGGGTCAGCTCCGACCCCTTCCTGATGGCGGTGGCTATCGGGGCCAGCTGCGCCTTCCTCACACCGATCGGGCACCAGAACAATCTCTTGATCATGGGACCGGGCGGCTATCGGTTTTCAGACTATTGGAAGTTCGGACTGCCGCTGGAAGCGCTGATCATTCTGGTTGGCGTGCCGGCAATCCTGTTCTTCTGGCCGCTGTAATTCGCGGTCAGATGCGTCCGGCCATGGCGCGGTCGAAAATTTCCAGCGCACGGTCGCGGGTGAGGTCGATCGGGTTGCCGCCCGCGGTGGGATCGACAATGGCCATGTCGCCGATCAGCTCGCGATTGCTGGTGTCGATACCAAAATCCCTGAGCGTGTGCGGCACGTTGAGGCGGAGGCGCAGGCCGGTGACGGCGTGGAGGAAGGCATCGAAATTGGGCGAGAGGCCGAGATAGGCCGCGAGCCGGGCGATTTTGGTTTCGATGGCCGGATGATTGACCGCCAGCACATAGGGCATGAAGACCGCATTGGTCATGCCGTGATGGGTGTCGTGCAAGGCACCGACAGGATGGCTCAGCGCGTGAATGGCGCCGAGGCCTTTCTGGAAGGCAGTGGCGCCCATGGCGGCGGCGCTCATGAGATGGCCGCGCGCTGCGATGTCATTTGGGTTATCCGCAACCTTGGGGAGGTTTTCAAAGACGAGGCGAATGCCTTCGACGGCGATGCCATCGGCCAGTGGGTGATAACCGGGGGCGCAATAGGCTTCGAGGCAATGGGCCAGCGCATCCATGCCGGTGCCAATAGTGATGAAGCGCGGCATTCCGACGGTGAGTTCGGGGTCGGCAATGACCACTTTGGGCATCATCAGGGGATGGAAGATGACCTTTTTGGTGTGGGTGGTTTCATCGGTGATGACCCCTGCCCGTCCGACTTCCGAACCCGTTCCGGCGGTAGTGGGCACGGCGATGATGGGCAAAATGCCCTTGGGATCGGCGCGGGTCCACCAATCGCCGATGTCCTCAAAATCCCACATCGGGCGGGTCTGGCCGGCCATGAAGGCGATGACCTTGCCGACATCCAGCCCAGAGCCGCCGCCAAAGGCGATGACGCCATCATGGCCGCCATCGCGCAGCACCTTGATGCCGGCTTCGACATTGGCGGAGATGGGATTGGGTTTGACCTCGGCAAAGACGCCAGCGGGAATGCCGGCGGCATTGAGCAAATCCAGCACATTCTGCGTGACGGGCAGATTGACGAGGCCGGCATCGGTGACCAGCAGGGGCCTCGTTATGCCCACCGATTTCAGCGCCTCAGACAGTTCGGCAATGCGGCCTGCGCCGAATTTGATGGCGGTCGGGTAGTTCCAATTGGCTTTGGTCATGGCGATGCTCCTTGGACTACACAATTTTGAAATGGTAGGATTTGGGTTGGGTGAGATTGTGGTAGCCGATCTCGCTCAGCGCGCCGCCCTTGCCCGTGTCCTTGATGCCGGTCCAGACCAGCGCGGGATCGAGATAGTCGCAGCGATTGGCGAAGACGGTGCCGGTTTCGATTTCGGCGCCGATGCGCTGGGCAGCGTCGAGATCGGCGGTCCAGATCGAGGCGGTGAGGCCATAGGGGCTGTCATTCATCAGGGTGATGGCTTCGGCGTCGTCGGCGACCTTCATGATGCCGACGACGGGACCAAAGCTTTCCTCGCGCATGACGGACATCTGGTGATTGACGCCGGTGAGGACTTCGGGGGCAAGCCAGGGTGAACCGGGCTTGTCGCGTTCGTGTTGCGTGTTGAGATGACGGGTGGCGCCGGCGCGGAGGGCTTCATCGGTCTGGGCGCGCACATGGTCGGCGAAATTGCCGCGCGCCATGGGGCCGACAATGGTTTCGGGATCGCGCGGATCGCCCAAGGTCCAGCCGCGCGCCTGGGCGATGAAGCGCTCGACAAAGCCATCATAGGCGCTGGCATGGACATAGATGCGCTCGACGCCGCAGCAGGACTGGCCAGAATTGAAGAAGCTGCCATCGGCAAGATTTTCGGCGGCGTTGTCGAGATCGGCATCGGCGCGGACATAGGCGGGGTCCTTGCCGCCCAGCTCGAGGCCTAAGGTGGCGAAAGTGCCGGCGGCGGCCTTTTCGATGCGACGGCCGCCTTCGACGGAGCCGGTGAAATTGATGTGGTCGACCTGGCCCGAGGCAATGAGCTTTTCGGTATCGGCATGGCCCAGAACGAGGTTCTGGAAAATGCCTTCGGGCAGGTTGGCGTCGCGCGCTGCGGCGGCGAAGCGTTCGCCGGCGAGAAGTGTCTGGCTCGCGTGCTTGAGGAGGACCGCATTGCCGGCGACGAGGCCGGGGAAGATGGAATTGCCGGCGGTGAGGAAGGGATAGTTCCAGGGGGCAATGACCAGCACCACGCCCAGCGGCTCACGGGCGATGGAGCGGATAAAACCGGGTTTATCGGGGCGCTGCATTGTGGCCAGAGCTTCGGGGGCGATGGCCAGCATGTGGCGGGCGCGTTCCTCGACGCCCCGCTTTTCGCCGCCAAAGCGGATGGGGCGGCCCATCTGCCAGGCGAGTTCGGGCACGATCTCGTCGTTCATGGCGAGGAGCGCATCGACCATGCGCGTGACGGCGGCGATGCGCTCGGCGAGGGGCACGCTGCGCCAGAGGCGTTGGGCGACCTTGGCGCGCTGAAGAGCGGCGTCAATTTCGCTGGAGCTGGCCAGGGGCCTTGTGGCGTAAACCTCGCCATTGATGGGCGAGATGATATCGACTGTGTCGGCCATTGGGGAACTCCTTGCCTACAATCTCTACCTGAGCCACATGGGCGCGCAAGCGGGTGCCAAAGGCAATGGCGCCTGCTATTGGCAAATGATGATGACGACAGACCCCGCCAAGATTCTTCCGCGCGCATTTTTCGACCGGCCAGCGCTGGAGGTAGCGCCGGAGCTGATTGGTGCCGGACTGTTTCATGATGGTGTGGGTGGGCGGATCGTCGAAGTGGAGGCCTATGACGAGACCGACCCGGCCTCGCATAGTTTTCGCGGGCCGACGCTGCGCAATGCGGCGATGTTCGGGCCGGCGGGGCACGCCTATGTCTATCGGATCTACGGCATCCATTTCTGCCTCAACTTTGTCTGCCAGAAGGGCAGCGCTGTTCTGATCCGCGCGCTGGAGCCTATGGCCGGGCTTGACGTGATGGCTGACAGACGCGGCGGGTTGGGCACAAAGCAATTGTGCTCGGGACCGGGCAAGCTGGCGCAGGCACTGGGCATTGATCTGGCGCAGAACCAATTGCCGCTGGATGAGCCGCCGTTTGCGGTGGTGGCGGCAAATGAGCGGCATCACGTGGCGGCGGGCGAGCGGATCGGGATCACCAAGGGCGTTGAATTGCCGTGGCGGTTCGTGCTGCAGGGCTCGCCCTTTCTCAGCCGCCCCATGCGCTGAGCAAATCCGCCTCGGTTCGATCACGCTGAAAAGGTGAAGGAACCAATCATCCTTCGCCGGGATTGGCTTTCCCAGAGGCCGGCACGCGTCAACCGGACATGGTGGCATAAGAAACGGATTGGTTTTTCCGGTTTCCCGATCCGGCCAACGAAATGGCAGCCGAGTCTTTATCCCACCCGTGCCGCGCCTCGGCTTATTCAGGACGAGGTGAGATCATGCCACAGGGCGATAAATCCGCTTACACCGACAAGCAGAAGCGCAAGGCCGCGCATATCGAGGAAGGCTATGTCGAGCGCGGCGTTTCGCGCGAAGAGGCCGAAGCCCGCGCCTGGGCGACCGTCAACAAGGACGATGGCGGCGGCAACAAGTCCGGCTCTGGACGCGGCAAGCACACTGACAATCCGGCGGCGCATAAGGGCGGGAAGAAGGGCGGCGAGGCTTCGGCCAGCCGCTCGGCCGCTGAGCGCTCCGCTTCAGCCAAGAAAGCCGCCGCCACCCGCAAGCGCAATGCAGAACACCACGCACACTGAGGAAACGCGACAATGGCCGAGAGCGCAAAAATCAATCCGCCGCAGCAGCAGGATCACCAGCCGGGGCGGGAAAGCGAAATGCATCCCAAGCCGGACTATATGCCCAAATTTCCGGGCAATGGTCGGCTGGCGGGCAAAGTCGCCATCATCACAGGCGGTGATAGCGGCATTGGCCGCGCCTGTGCGGTGCTGTTTGCGCGCGAAGGGGCGGAGGTGGCCATCGTCTATCTCGAGGAAACGGACGACGCGAAAATCACCGCTTGGGCTATTGAGGCTGAGGGCAAGCAGGCTCTGCTCATTCGCGGCGATGTCGGCGACAAGACATTTTGCAACAATGTCGTGAGCAAGGTGATCGAGGAATTCGGGCAATTGGATGTGCTGGTGAACAATGCCGCCGAACAGCATATGCAGACCGCGCTGGAAGACATATCCGAAGAACAGATGCGGAAGACCTTCGAGACCAATTTCTTCGGCTATATGTTCCTGACGCAGGCTGCCTTGCCGCATTTGAAGGCGGGTTCGGCTATCGTCAACACAACCTCTATCACCGCCTATCGCGGATCGCCCAGCCTGATGGACTATGCCTCGACCAAGGGCGCCATTGTCGCTTTCACGCGGTCGCTTTCAGGGAGCCTGGCCGAAAAGGGCATTCGCGTGAATGCGGTGGCCCCCGGCCCGATCTGGACGCCACTCATCCCCGCCAGCTTCCCGGCAGACGAGGTGGCCGAATTTGGCGCCGATCAACCGTTGAAGCGACCGGGACAACCAAACGAGGTGGCGACCAGCCATCTGTTCCTTGCCTGTGACGAGAGTTCCTACATGACCGGGCAGGTGCTGCACCCCAATGGCGGGGAAATCATCGGCGGATAAGTTTTCACTTTATCGCCACGGGGTGCAAAGCCGGGTCAACCCGGTTGCCACCCCTGGCGACGCGTGATTCAAAGGGCGGGTGGAAGCCCTTGAGTCGTTCGATCTGTTTGCACCCGCGCGCGCGCATCCGCCTGCGCCCAAGGTTGTTCTGCGCGATATTTTCGGGCACAAGGAATTTCGCGGTCAGCAGGCCGATGTTGTCGACCATGTGATGGGCGGCGGCGACGCCGTAGTGCTTTTTCCCACCGGCGCCGGCAAGAGCATGTGCTACCAGATCCCGGCGATCTGCCGGCCGGGCGTCGGCATCATCATTTCGCCGCTGATTGCCCTGATGCGCGACCAGGTGGAAGCGCTGAAACAGGCCGGGGTAGCGGCGGCGGCGCTCAATTCATCGCTGACGGCGGAAGAATCCCAGCAGGTGCGCCGGCAATTGCGCAATGGCGAGCTCGACCTGCTCTATGTAGCACCGGAGCGGGTGGCGACGCCGGGCTTTGCCAATATGCTGGGCGATTGCGAGATTGCGCTGTTCGCCATCGACGAGGCCCATTGCGTGAGCCAGTGGGGGCATGATTTCCGCCCGGAATATCGCGAACTCATTCACCTCGTGGAGCTGTTTCCCGGTGTGCCCCGCATTGCGCTGACGGCCACCGCCGACCCCACGACGCGCGAGGACATTATCGAGCGGCTGGGGCTGGAACAGGCGCAGGTATTCACCACCAGCTTTGACCGGCCCAATATTTCCTATTCCATTGTCGAGCGCGACAAGCCGCGAGAGCAATTGCTGGCCTTTCTGGCGGCGCATAAGGGCAGCTCGGGCATTGTCTATTGCCTCAGCCGCGCCAAGGTCGAGGAAACGGCGGAGTGGCTGTCGGCCAAGGGCATTCCCGCCCTGCCCTATCATGCCGGGCTTCCGGCGGAACGGCGCAGCGCCAATCAGGATGCGTTCCTCAAGGAGGAAAACATCTGCATGGTGGCGACGGTGGCCTTTGGCATGGGCATCGACAAGCCTGATGTGCGCTATGTGGCGCATATGGACCTGCCCGCCTCTATCGAAGCCTATTACCAGGAAACGGGGCGCGCGGGGCGCGATGGCCAGCCGGCGGAAGCCTGGATGAGCTATGGCATGGCCGATGTGGTGCAGCGCCGCCGGATGATCGACGAGGGCAATGCGCCCGACGAGATCAAGCGGGTGGAGCATGGCAAGCTCAATGCGCTGCTGGGCGTATGTGAAACCGCCGAATGCCGGCGCAAGTCCATCCTCAATCATTTCGGCGAAAGCCACCCCGGCAATTGCGGCAATTGCGATACGTGCCGCTCGCCGGTCGAAAGCTGGGATGGGAGCGAAGCGGCCATCAAGGCGCTGGCCGCGATCTATCGGACCGGAATGCGGTTTGGCGGCGCGCATGTGATCGATGTGCTGATGGGCAAGGAGACCGAGAAGGTGCTGCGCTTCGGCCACCAGCACCAGCCGGTGTTCGGACAGGGCAATGATCTCGACGCCAAGGCCTGGCAATCGGTGTTGCGGCAATTGACGGCCATGGGACTGATCATGGTGGACCATGCCAATCATGGCGCGCTGACGCTGGGCGAAGGCGCGCGGGCCGTGTTCAGGAAAGAGCGCAGCGTTATCCTGCGCAAGGATCGCCCGAAAAAGGCGGTGGACGTTCGGCGCTCGCTGGCCAAGGCGGTCAACCTGCCCGAAAGCGCGCAGCCGCTGTTCGATGCGCTGCGCGAGGAGCGGTTGAAGATTGCCAAGGCGCAGGGCGTGCCGCCCTATGTGATTTTCCACGACGCCACCTTGCGCGCCATGGCGCTGGCGCGACCGGCGCACCCGCATGATATGCTCAACCTGCCGGGTGTGGGCCAGGGCAAGCTGGACCGCTATGGGGACGCATTCATGGCCGTGGTGAAACGCGTGGTCGGGGCGTGATGAGCGGCGAGGCGGGCAAGCGTCCGCGGCTCATGGTGCTCGATATAGGGCGCGGCGTCGCCATCATCGCCATGGTGATTTATCACCTGAGCTGGGACCTCTCCTATCTGCGGTTCATCCCCGTCGATGTCAGCTTTGATCCCGGCTGGGTGGCGTTTGCGCGCACGATCCTTTTCGCCTTCATGGCGCTGGTCGGCATCGGGCTGGTGCTCGGGCATGGCGATGGAATGCGCTGGCGCGGGTTCTGGCGGCGCTGGCTGATGGTGTTCGGCGGGGCGCTGCTCATCACGCTGGGCACGTGGCTCGCCTTCCCGGATGGCTTTGTCTATTTCGGCGTGTTGCACGCCATTGCGCTATTCAGCCTGATTGCGCTGCCATTCCTGTTTACGCCGCTCTGGTTCACGGCGCTGGTCGCCGTGATCGTGGTGGCGCTGCCATTCTTTCATGCCGATGCGCTCTTCAATGAGAAGGTGTTTTCCTGGCTCGGCTTCTGGATCGAGCCGCCGCCGACCAATGATCTGGTGCCGGTGTTTCCGTGGTTCGGCGTCACATTGCTGGGCGTTGTTGCGGCGCGGATGGCGAGGGGAAGGCCGATCATGGAACGGCTGGCCGCGATCCAGCCAGGCAACAGATTTGCTCGCGTGTTGGCGTGGATGGGCCGGTGGAGCCTTATCATTTACCTCGTGCATCAGCCGCTGTTGCTGGGTGTGCTGACGCCGCTGTCGATGGCGATGGGTACGCAGGAAAGCGGGCGGACGACTGATTTTCTCGCGACATGTCAGGTGACCTGCGAAGATGGCGGCACGACCGCCGCGCTGTGTGCCATCTACTGCCAGTGCGGGCTCGAAGGCGTGCAGCGCGACGATCTGTGGGAGCCGATTTTCACCGGCATCATTTCCCCGGAAGAGCAGGCCAAGCTGGACGCGAATAATCGTCAATGCTCGGTGTTGATCTATCCGGAGCTGGAGAGCAATTAGAGTCCGTCTGGAAACTCTACTCCGAGGGCCACCTGACGCGATTTTCTGCGCTTCCGGTGCTCACGTACTCAATGTACGCTGCGCTCCGGTCCTCGAAAATCACGCCAGATGTCTCCCCGGAGCGCGTTTCCAAACAGTCTCTTAGCTCACCAGCCCCTTGGTCAATTCCAGCGCCTGCCGCTCGAAGAGACGGCGATAGATGCCGCCATCGAGCTTGATCAGCGTCTCGTGGCTGCCTTCCTCGACGATCCTGCCCTTGTCGAACACCAAGAGCCGATCCAGCGCGCGGACGGTGGAGAGGCGGTGGGCGATGACCAGAGTGGTGCGCCCGACCATCAGACGCTCCATGGCCTGCTGGATCATGACTTCGCTTTCGCTGTCGAGGCTGGAGGTGGCCTCGTCGAGGATGAGCACCGGGGCATCGGCGAGGAAGGCGCGGGCAATGGCCACGCGCTGGCGTTCGCCGCCCGACAGTTTGACGCCGCGCTCGCCCACCATGGTCTCATAGCCCTTGGGCAGGCTGGCGATGAAATCATGCGCATTGGCCTGGCGGGCTGCCTCGATGATTTCGGCACGGCTGGCGCCGGGGCGGGCATAGGCGATGTTTTCCGCCAGGGTCCGATGGAACAGGATCGGCTCCTGCTGGACGATGGCGATCTGGTCGCGCAGGGAGCTCTGCTTCACATCGGCAATGTTCTGCCCGTCGATGGTGATGGCGCCGGCTTTGATGTCGTAGAGGCGCTGGATGAGCTTGACGAAGGTGGTCTTGCCCGAGCCGGAATGCCCCACGAGTCCGACGCGTTCGCCCGGCATGATGGTGACCGAGAAATCCTTGTAGAGCGGGGTAGGATGGGCGCCGTATTGGAAGGTCACCTTGTCGAAATCAATGCGGCCCTCGCCAATGGCGATGGGCTTGGCGTCCTTACGATCATCAATGCCCAGAGGCTGGGCGTAGAGGACCACCAGCTCTTCCATGTCGTTGACCGAGCGCTGGAGATTGCGGATGTGCTGGCCGACATCGCGCAGATGGCCCGAGAGCAGGAAGAAGAGGGTGAGCACAAAGGTGATGTCGCCCGCGCTTGCCTCACCGCGTGACCAGAGGAAGATGATGGTGCCGAGAATGGTGGTCTGCATCATGACCATCATCAGGCCCTGCACGCCGCCCGAAATGGTGCCGCGCCGCCAGGTGCGCCGGGTGCGGTGGTGCCATTTACCGGTGATCTGGGCGAGGCGGCTTTCCTCGCGGGTTTCAGCGCCGAAGGCTTTGACCACGGAATTGCAGCTGACCGCATCGGCCAGCGCCCCGCCCATTTTGGTGTCCCAGGCATTGGCGAGGGTGGCGGCAGGCGCGACAAAGCCGGTGGAGAGCGCGACGGTGACGCCGATATAGATGAGCGAACCAAGGCCGACGACCAGACCCATGACGGGCCAGAAGGCGCCCAGGATGAGGGTGGAGCCCAAGAGCATGATGACCGAGGGGAGCAACGAGAGCAGCAATGTGTCGTTGAGCGTGTCGAGCGCCCAGATGCCGCGCGTGACCTTGCGCACCGTGGAGCCGGCAAAGCTGTTGGCGTGCCAATCGGTGGAGAAGCGCTGAACGCGGTGAAAGGCGCTGCCGACAATGCCGCTCATCATGGTGAGGGTGAAGGGGATGAGATTGAAGAACACAAACTGGCGCAGCACCACCGAGGCGAGATAGAGCCCCGACATGGTGAGGAAGGCCGCGACTGCGCTGGCAATGGCATTGTCGCTGATGCCTGAGGCCACAGCATCGACCATGCGACCGGCGAAAAGCGGGCTCAGCGCTTCGGCCAGGGTTGCTGAAATCAGCAGGACGGCGAGGAAGGCGGCGCGCCAGGGCTGGCGCCGCCAATGGCCAAAGGTGAAGCCGAGGACCTTGCGGAAGGCATCGGCGCGAAAATCGAATTTAATGCGAGCCATGATGGTGGTCCGGCGCCGTTTGGCGGCAGCCGGTTCCTTGAAACGGAATTTGGAAGGCGCGGCACGGGCCGAAATGATGCGGGTGCATCACCGGCAATCGCGCTGCGGGAAAGGGAGCGGCGGAGGCTCGGGAAGACCGAGACGGGCCGCGGGCAGGCGGGAGACCTAGGGTCGGACGCCGCCGCAAAGGGAGGAATAAAATGATAGCTTCATGCACGCCCCCCTGTGTTCGAGATTGGAAAAGGCGAACGGTTTGTAGCGAAACAGTTCGGGCTTGCCAACGGGGTATTGGCAAGCCCGACCCAAGATGATGCTGGAAAGTCACATGGCAGGGAACGCTAGTGCTCGCTGCGATGAACCTCCATGCCGAAGGTGTACCAGAGGCCATAAGCGACGGTGACCATGAAGAGCGCGAACATGGCGAGAACACCAATGAGGAAGGGGTTGATGCTGAAGGGCATTGGAAATCTCCAAGTTGATGGCGATTTCGTGCGCCTGCGTGGTGCTGGCAGCCTTGATCCAGGTCAAGATATTTTGCGATTTGGCCGGGGTGGCGCGGCGGGTGGCGGGGCGATAGGGTCGGCCCACATGATTCAAGAGCAAGAGGCAGACGCCCGATGAGCACTTCCCCAATCGATCCGGTCAAACTCGACAAACTGGCCGAGGTCGCGATCAAGGTCGGCCTGCAGCTGGCCGAGGGCCAGGACCTGGTGATGACCGCACCGATGACGGCGGCGCCACTGGTGCGCCGGATCACCGAGCACGCCTATAAGGCGGGCGCCGGACTGGTCACCACGATCTATTCGGACGAAGAGGCGACACTGGCGCGCTACAAGCACGCCAATAGCGCCAGTTTCGACAAGGCCGCGGGCTGGCTCTATTCGGGCATGGCAGAAGCCTTTGAGAACAATGCGGCACGCCTCGCCATTGCCGGCGACAATCCGATGATGCTGGCCGGGCAGGACCCGGACAAGGTGACCCGCGCCATGCGGGCCAATTCGGCGGCCTACAAGCCGGCGCTGAAGCTGATCACCGGTTTTGACATCAACTGGAACATCGTCTCCTACCCGACGGCGGCATGGGCCAAGCTGGTGTTTCCCAATGACAGCGAAGAGGTGGCGGTGGGCAAGCTGGCCGACGCGATCTTCAAGGCGAGCCGCGTTGATCAGGACGACCCGATTGCGGCCTGGAAGGCGCATAATGCCAACCTCAAGGCGCGCTGGACCTGGCTCAATGGCAAGAATTTCTCGGCGCTGAAATATAAGGGACCGGGCACCGATCTGACTGTGGGGCTGGCCGATGGCCACCGCTGGAAAGGCGGCGCGTCGGAAGCCAAGAACGGCATTACCTGCAATCCCAATATTCCCACCGAAGAAGTGTTCACGACGCCGCATCGCTTGCGCGTTGAGGGGCATGTGACCGGCACCAAGCCGCTGAGCCACAATGGTGCGCTGATCGAAGAAATGCAGGCGCGTTTCGAGGGTGGACGGCTGGTCGAATTCAAATCAGCCAAGAACCAGGACCTGTTCAACCAGGTGCTCGACACCGACGAGGGCGGGCGCCGGCTGGGCGAAGTGGCGCTGGTGCCGCATTCATCGCCGATTTCGGCCTCGGGCATCCTTTTCTTCAACACGCTCTACGATGAGAACGCCTCGTGCCATATCGCGCAGGGACAGTGCTATTCGGACTGCTTTGTCGATGGCAAGAACCTGACGCAGGAGCAGATTGCGGCGCAGGGCGGCAATACGTCCAATATCCACATCGACTGGATGATCGGGTCGGACAAGGTGGACATTGACGGCGTGCACGCCGATGGCAGCACCGAGCCGGTGATGCGCAAGGGCGAATGGGCGTTTTAGGATTGCGATGGAGGGCGTAATGCCCTCCATTTTCTTTTTGCAGCGCGGTTGTTCAAAGATCATTCCGCGCGATCAGGCGTGCCGAATTGTCGGACAGCGTTACCGCCTCCGGTTTTGATTAGTTGATGGTGCCCCGAGACGGATTCCGCCTCTGAGTATAAAAATAACGAGACGAAATCCGCCTCGGGGCGTCGGGGTTTCTGGCGAGGAGGTTTTGTAGGGGGACATTGCTGCCGCGGACCCATCTCCAGACCCAGGCTCCGATAACGATAACGAGCCCGCCCGACTGTCGCCGGGCGGTGATCGTTGCAACCCCATC
>JAEYTY010000124.1 GCA_023433775.1 Pseudomonadota bacterium
CTGTTCGGCAGGCTTCTTCGTATTCGTGGTTTTCGTCGTCATTCTAGCTCTTTCGTCACTCAGACGAGACCAGAACTCTCCTTAACGATCAAACCCAATTCTGTGCCAAGGGCGCTGATGACGGACATATCGGCGGCCTCAAAAACGCCCACCTTGCACCCACTGGCTCGCAGAACTGTAGACTGCTCGTGGCGCAAAGCGGACGCTGGAAACCAAATTGCAGCCAGGCCGCTAATCATCCCCTATGCGACATGGCCGAGCTAAGCTGACCGGCTGGTTTCAGGAAATGGCCAAGCTACGAATGGGGCGCGTTGGAGATCGGCTGTCGTGCACCTTTCCGGCGTCAATTGGCTTCGACCGCGCCCAACAACCGCAGCATGGTGGCCCACAACGGGTTAACTCATAGTGCGAGGCAGAAACAGGACGATGACCGGGAAGGCAACGAGCAGCGCCAGTCGGATGACGTCGGTTACGACGAAGGGTAATACGCCCCTGAAAATCTGAACCAGACCCACCTGCCGGGCGATCGACTTGATGACGAAGACATTCATGCCCACCGGCGGTGTGATCATGCCCAGCTCCACCGTCATGACCACGATGACGCCGAACCAGATCGGGTCGAAACCAAGCGCGATGATGACCGGGTAGACGATGGGCACCATGAGGATGATCATGGCCATGGCGTCGAGGAAACACCCCATGACAATGAAAAGGGCGAGAATGAGCCCAAGCGTGCCATAAGCACCCAGGCCAAGATCTACCAGGGCCTGAGTCAGCTTCTGGGGGACCTGGGTGACTGCCAGAAAATATCCAAAGATGATCGCCCCGATGAGAATTGTGTAGACAGCGACGGACGTCCTCAACGCCTCGACGAGGCTTTCCATCAACGAGGCCAGGGTCAGCCGCCGCCGCGCAAGGCCAATCAGCCCTGTCAGAACGGCCCCCACGGCCGCCGCTTCTGTTGCCGTGACGATACCGAGATAGATCGACACAATGACAGCGATAAAGAGCAGCGCGATGGCCCAGACGTCCCGCATCGCGGACAGAACTTCGCGCCATGAGAACGCGCTGCCCTTGGGCAGATGCCGTCCATACCAGAGGCGCACGGTCACCAGATACATGATGACGGCCAGAATGCCCGGAACGATGCCGGCAATGAATAGTGCGCCGATATCCTGCTCCGTAATATATCCGTAGATGGCCAGGACCACCGATGGTGGGATCAGAATGCCCAAAGTGCCGCCAGCGGCAATGATTCCAGTCGCGATCTCATCACTGTAGCCGGCGCGCTTCATCTCCGGATAGGCGATGTTCGTCATGGTTGCGGCCGTTGCGACCGATGAGCCGCAGATTGCGGCGAAGCCGGCACAGGCGCCGATAGTCGCCATGCCCAGGCCACCCTTCATAGAGCCGGTAAATGCGCTGGCCGCACGAAACAATTCGCGGCTCATGCCGGACCGGGTGGCCAACACACCCATCAAGATGAAAAAAGGGATCAGCGTCAGATTGAAGTCTGTCACGGTCCGCAATGGCGAGGTGGCCAGCAGATTGAGTGCCGGCGCCCATCCGGCAATGAGCCCGAAGCCACCAACGCCCACAACGCCCATGGCAATGCCAATAGGAACACGGACGAGCATCAGTATGAACAGCGCCGCAAAGCCGCCCAGCGCTACAATATCTGCTTCAGCCATGACGGGTCTCCTCCTCAGAGCCATCGTCATAGGTCTCGTGCGCCTCCAGCTCCTCATCGTGTCGAAGCACAAGCCAGAGCCGGCCAATTGTCATGGCCAGAGCCATCACCAAGCCGACAAGTATTGCAGCAAGAAACGGCCAATGCGGAAGCCGCAAGTCCATGGTCAGCTCGCCGCGCGGCCATTGCGAAATGAGCCGGCCACCGATTTTCCAGGTCATGCCGGCGGTAAACACCAGCAAGGTGAACCACGCAGCCAGATCAAGCCATTTCCGCACGCCCGCCGGCATGGCCAGAGCGAGAAGGTCGACCTTTATATGGCTGCCGCGAAAGGCGACGGAAGCAAAGCCCCACATGACGGCTACGGCAAGGATTAGACGCGACAGGTCAAACGCGTCGGGCACGGGCCGCGCAAACAGGTAGCGTCCGATGGCTGATATAAAGATCAGCATCGTGACCAGACCCAACATGACGGCAGCGATCTTTTCGACGAGATCGACTGCCCTGGCGGCTGCTGACGGCGGTTTTTCGACTTGCCCTGACATTGATGCCTCAACTCTATGGCGCGTGATGCGCGGGGGACCGGCTGATGGCCTGTCCACCGCACCGTGTTGCAGACGATCAGTAAGAGCTGTTATTGGCAGCCAAGGCGTCCTTGAGCCCAGTGAACACTGCCTCGGAGTCATATCCAGCGGCATCCACCGCCTCGAGTGCCCCGGTCACGGTTGCCTCCGAAGCTTCGCGCCAGAGTGCGATCTCGTCATCGGTGGGCATGAAGACATCGTGGTCGGGACTATCGATCATCTCCTGACGCACGCCCTCGTCATAAACGGCCCAGCCAATGGAGAAGCGCTCCGACCATTCCGGCGTGCAATGCTCATCGATCACCTGCCTCTGGCTGTCTGAGAGACCGTTATAGGTGTCGAGGTTGAAGAGCATGACCTGCGAAGACAGATAAAGCGGCATGTCATTGTGATACTTGGTCACTTCGGCGAGGTTGAACACCTTCATCGCCTCGTAGGGAATGGTCACGGCGTCGGCCGTTCCACGGGCAATGGCTTCCCGCGCCTCCGGCGCCGGCACCTGCACCGATGAGCCACCCAGCGAATTGATGAACCGCGCCATGGTCGAGTGCGCCGGGCGCACATTGAGACCGCTGACATCGGTCGGAACGCGGATGGGCTTGTTGCCGTGGAAGCGGCCCGGCTCATGCGGATTGACGAGGCAGAAATAGACATCGCCCATTTCCGCCTGGGCATGTTCGCCCTGATACCATTCATGGATGGCCTTGCCGGCAGCGGGGCCGGTGCTGGACAGGAATGGCAGGCCCGTCAACTCATAAATCGGGAAACGACCGGCCGTGTAACCCGGATTGACGTAGCCGATGTCCACAATCCCGTCGCGGGTCATGTCATAGTGGTCAGGCGCAGCACCCAGCTGCTGGGCCGGGAAAATCTCGAACTGGATCTCGCCATTCGAGGCTTCGGTGATGGCCTCGGTCCATTCCACCATACCTGTTTGCGGCACCGCATGCTGGGGCGGCAGCCAATGCGACAGGCGCAGGGTCACTTCCTGGGCCTGCACACCGATGCAGGCGGCCAGGACAGCCGTGGATGCAATCAGCAGTTTTTTCATATGTAGTCCTCCCTTGATGCGCCTCCTCCAGGCGCTAGTTAAACTCGATACCGACATCCTGAAGTTGGGGATGAAGCGGTCCTTCCAGCGCATCGGCCAAAGTGTCGGCGGTCCAGCCACCTGCGCGCAGGCGGTAGTCGGCTTCCGTCGGATGCGTCCACACCGACAGGCGGTCGCCCCCGATCCCGATACATTGGCCGGTGATCTGGGCAGAGCGATCCGATGCGAGATAGACAAAGGCGGGAGCAACATCCTCCGGTCCGCCGATGCCCCATTCCTCTCGGAATCTTTGCGGAACGTCTTCGCCCCGTTGCAATGCCTCGACCAAAGGTGCGAGAGCGGGCACCGTCTGCGTCATGGCCGTCAAGGCATTGGGCACAATCGCATTGACGGTGACATTGTAGCGCTTGAGCTCCAGGGACCAGGTCCTGGCCATGGCCGCAATCCCGGCCTTGGCGGCCGCATAGGCAGTCTGCCCGAAATTGCCGCGTTGTCCGGCGATGGAAGAGACCAGTATCAGCCTTCCGCCAAGCCCCGCTTCCCGAAAATGGCGCGCGGCCGCTCGGGCGCAGGTAAAGGTCCCCCGCAAATGGGTTTCGATAACCGCGTCGAAATCGTCGTCCGCCGTGTTCCAGAGCACGCGATCTCGTAATATGCCGGCATTGCAGGCCATAACATCGAGCCTGCCAAAGGCCTCAATCGCTCTTGCCACACCTGCATCGGCGGCCTCGGCCGATCCGATAGCGGCGACATATGAAGCGGCACGCCCACTCCGCGCGAGAATGTCTTCGACAACGGCTTCGGCAGCCGCCGCGTCGACGTCATTTACCAGCACCGCCGCACCGGCCGAGGCCATGGCTAAAGCCGCGGCCCGGCCGATACCTCGCCCTGCGCCGGTGATCAGGACAACCCGACCATTGAGCAATGACTGCTGATCCGTCATCGGCCGACAAACCTGGCTTTGCGCTTCTCCATAAAGGCCCGCGGTCCCTCCCGCGCATCCTGCGAGTGCACGACGATTTCATAGGCCTCGTCTTCGAATCCGAAGCCGTCTTCGAGGCTGGCACCGAAGGCCCGGCGCACCGTTCGCTTGATTTCCCGAACCGCAACCGGTCCATTGGCAGCGATCGTTTCGGCCATCTGCATGGCGCGCGGCAGCACGTCCTTTTGCGGCACGACTCTATTGATCAGCCCCACGGCCAAGGCGCGCTGGGCGTCCATCGGATCGCCAGTCAGCAGCAGTTCCATGGCGATGGCTTGGGGGATTTGCCGTGGGAGGCGCACCAGGGATCCGGCAAACGGAATCAGTCCCCGTTTGGCTTCGGGCAAGCCAAAAATGGCGTGCTCGGAGGCAATCCGCAGGTCGGTGGCGATCATGGTCTCCATGCCACCGGCCAGGCAGGCGCCGTTGACAGCGCTGATGACGGGTTTGTCGATCTCGACCTTGCGCAGGGCCGACCGGTCCATGATTGACCGGTCTGCAAGGATTGCGCGGTCCCATTCGGTCTCGGCCTGCCGGGCGCCGGTCAGCAACGGCAAGGTCAAAGCGAGGTCGCCGCCGGCGCAAAAAGCCTTGTCGCCTGCCCCCGTCAGCACCAGCACACGCAGGTGATCATCGGAATTGAAGCGCTCGAATGCGTCCGCCAACCGGCAGGCCATTTCCGGGCTGATTGCATTGCGGGATGCGGGGCGGTTGAGCGTCAAGAGGAGAACGTGCCCCCGCTGCTCCTCCAGAAGATGCGGCTCCGGCTGATTCATGCTCATGACAGCGCCCCTTGATCAATCATGGTTCGCGCCAGATCACGAAGTTCCACCTTGCGCACTTTGCCATTGGTGGTTTGAGGCATGTTGGGCAGGGTCACCACGTATCGGGGCAGTTTGTGCCGCGACAGCGTCTGACGACACCAATCGCGCAATTTGCCCGCATCGACATCGTGCCCGGGCCGTGGCACGACAAAAGCACAGATTTCCTCGCCAAATTCCGGATCGGGAACACCGACCACCTGGGCTTCCGCGATGTTTTCATTCCCCAGAAGGTGGTCCTCGATTTCAACCGGGTAGATGTTCTCGCCTCCGCGAATGATCATGTCCTTTATCCGGCCGACAATGCGCAGATAGCCGCCTTCGTCCAAAACGCCGATATCGCCGCTATGCAACCAACCCTGGCTGTCGATGGCTTGCGCGGTGCGGTCCGGCATATCGAAGTAACCTGCCATCACCAGAAAGCCCCTGATGAGCAATTCGCCTTCCGCACCGGTGGGGAGCGTGTGTCCGTCGTCAGGGTCAGCGATGCGGATCTCAACATGCGGCAGTGGCACGCCGGCTGTGGAAATCTTGCGCTCAAAGGGATCAGACGGAACAGTCTGGGTGATGATGGGGCTGCATTCGGTCATGCCCATGATGATTACCGGCTCGGCGCCCGTTTTGTCGTGAAGTTCACGCATCAAGGAGGGCGGTATGGCGGTACCACCCGTATAGGCCACGCGCCAGCCGGCCAGCCGGCGCTGGCCCGTCAGCAGTTTCGCATCCTGCAGAATGCGGACGTACATGGTCGGCACCGCATTGGTCACAGTACCGCCATAGGCCTCGATGAGGTCCAGCATTTTAGAGGCATTGAACTGTTCCATGGCCACCAGACATCCGCCGACAGCGGCCATGCCGATGACATTGCAGACACAGCCGGCGGTGTGGAAAAACGGCATGGCAGAGACCATGACGTCCGTCTCGCCATAACCTGCGCGTAAGCCCGCCAACCTGGCATTATTGACAGTACCGAAATGGGTGAGCATGGCCCCCTTGGGCTGACCGGTCGTGCCGCTGGTATATTGGATCTGCACGACGTCCTGAGTCGTCACCGTCGCCTCGCGGCGTTCAAGAACTATCGATGTGACGGTCTCTCCGCCGGCCACGAAATCAGCAAACGCACCTGCGCCGGGAATGTCGATTGCGCCAAGGCGAATGACACGGCGCAGATCGGGATAAGATTGATCGCGCAGCATTGTGCTGATCATATCCGCCAGATCAAACCCTCGATATTCGCCTACCGCGAAGAGCATGATGACCCGGCCCTGGCGCAGGAGATAATCCAACTCAGCCTGGCGAAACGCCGGATTGACTGTGACGAGCACGGCGCCAATCCTGGCAAGCGCATATTCAAGCAGCACCCATTCTGGGCAGTTCGGAGCCATCACAGCCACCCGATCACCATGGGCAAGCCCGGACGCTAATAGTGCCTTGGCAAGGTCATCGACTTTTCGGTCAAGCTCGGCATAGGTCCAAATCAGTGCATCTCCGCCATCGCCCTCGTCAAACACGAATGCACGACGCTGGGCAAACCGGAGAGATTGCCTGCGCAGCAAGGCGCCCAGCGTGATGTCCTGCAGCTCCCCTGCGTCACCCTCAGCAGTCCAATGAGACAACCCCGCCTGCATAGACACTTGCCATCCCCCATGCGGCTACACTTCACGCTGTCCTTGGCGACAGCAGCGCGCTATGCAAACCCAAACAGTAAAGTTATGTTCGTAGTAGAATTGTTCTATGTCGAACAATACGAACAAAGCGTCGTGACCGTCAAGGAGATTTGCGTGACTCGAAAAACGGATAAGATGACACTTGACGACAGCCCGCTCGAAAACGCCGACGGCGTCCTCGGCTACAAGCTCCGTATGGCCCAAATCCTGGCGTTCCGGGCCTTCGAGGAACGGCTCACCGCCTTTGGACGAGCGCCACGCTACCTCGGCCTGCTGGCCGCCATTCGCCAAGAGCCCGGCCTCTCCCAGAACCGGTTGGCGCAAGTCGTCGCCCTGGGGCGATCAAGTCTGGTCAGCATTCTTGATCAGCTCGAAACTGATGGGCTTCTCGAGCGCAAACCCGCCCCTGGCGACCGCCGGCGCAATGGCGTGTGGTTGACCACCAAAGGTAACCAGACCGTAGATGCACTCCTGCGAGAGGCCCTAAAAGAAGAAGCAATGTTGACCCGAGGCCTGACCGCTAGCGAAGTTCTGACACTGAAGACATTCTTGGACATAGTCATCGACAATCTGAGATCGCATTGAGTGCAGCAAGGCTACCTCACTTCACCTGGCGCTCCGGATGATCATATGCTGCTCATGCGGATTGCGCCCGAGTACAGAAAGACTGCCGGCGGTCGGCGTGAGAATGCCGGTCATCATCTTGATCATGGTCGACTTTCCGGCGCCATTGGGCCCGAGATAACCAACGGCCTCGCCGGGCTGAACCGAGAAACTGACGCCGTCGACGGCGCGGATTTCGGTATAGGTGCGCGAGAAGAGGCTTCTCAGCGTGCCGCCCATTCCGTAATGGCGCTTGAGCTGTCGAAAGGTCTTGCCTACGCCAGTGGCGGAGATGATGGCTGACATCGGACGGGTCCCCTTGGGGTGAGCTTGTATCCCGCATGCTTTCTATCCGCCAAGCCAACTGGCAATTCGCTTAGCGGCATCGCGCTTGCGACCCGCGCGGACATCAGCAGTGCTGAGGTCGAACGTGAGGCCGAATTCCTCCAACATAGTCCGAACCCAAACCGGAAAGAGCGTGAGGTTGCCCTTCCCGAGGCCCGGAATTTTGAGGTCGTTCTGGGTAATCCTGCCGTCCCATTCGGAAAAGCGCCCGCGTTGGGAATGGGTCACCCTGATATGCCACGGGTCGTCCGGATCGGGACGCATCAAGAGGACGAGGTTGGGGGGGAACAAGGGTGATCGCCCGCTGCCCGACTCGGCAAGAGAAACTGTCACCTCCCAGTCCCCATCCTTATCGAAAGGCAGGTTTAAGGTGCGCGCTAACGCTACGGTTTCTGTCACCTCTCGTCGCGCCGCCTCTATAGCAGCCAGGCGGTCAGCGAGGTCGCGGAACCGTATATCCTCGGGTTCGGTGTCCGCAACTACAGCGCGAACGGCTTTGTGAAAAATGCCAAGATGCTTGTCGCGCTGCATCAACCCGTAGTCGCCATTCAGCATGTCGTGGAGTAGATCGGCACGAGTGAGCTCGTTCGAAAGGACGATGAGAACCATGCCCCAGAATGTCAGGTTCATAATATCGTAGAGTTCGTCGCCAAAGCGGCGGTCGTGACGGTAGCCGAGATGACGGAACGTCTGGAGAAGTCTCTCGGCCTCGCTAGCAAATGGCAGGAAGTTGGCACGCTTCTCCCACTGGGCTGGTAGGCTGGTGTATTTTGAGGTCTGTGTCAGAAGCTTCAATCGCGCTTTCAATTCCTTTGCAGACCGCGTTTCACCGCTTGCAAGCGCGCCGCTTTCATCGAAGCCGAAGGCAAACAGCATGACGTGCCTACGGGCCAAATGCGCCTTGTCCGGCTGGTCGATGAACGGCAAGAGGCGGCGATACCCGTCTATGAGAAACGGCAATTCATCTTCGGATACAGCGGGTATTTCGCCCGTACGACACATGAAATAAAGATAAAACGCTGGCCGCGCGTCCGAATCCAACAGGTCGGCAATTCTGCCGACGAGAGGTCGAATTCGGTGATGGTTCGACGACCAAAACTGGCCCACAACGCCTTCAGCGAACGCCGCATCCTCATCCGCGAGGAAGGCTTCGATAAGTTCGAAAACATCTTCCTCAGCCATGTCGCCCTTTCCCCTTCACGGCGCGAATCTGCCTTTTCAGCCGGAGCCATAAGGAAGACATCGCAGCGCTGTGGCAAGCCCACCCGCAGACCGTGGCAGAATTGACTAGCAGACAACCACGATCGAATTGCTGCGCGGGCCGGTCTTGAAGAGTTACGACCACTTTGGGCAGAGGGTGGAGGGGCTGACGCTCTACGAGCTCAGGATCGTCGTCGGGCTGGAAACAAACGAGTCGTTTCACCGGTCGGGCTTAACCCAAGAGCTCGCCGACATCGTTATCAACAACAATGACCTTGCTGCTCCCGCGGCGCGCGGTTGGCCGAAGTTATCTACCCACCATTCGGCTAATATTAACGCTGCCGCAAAAATCTGTCTGGGCTTAACCCGCCCGCCTGCTGCTCCCTTTATACTATTTTTGAGGAGTCAGATGCCCAGCAAGCCACACAAACCTGCCAAGCCATTGCCGGCCGTGCCCATGGATGCACTGAGCGGCGTCGCGCGGCTGCACGACGAGGCGGCGCGCTTTGTCAGCCAGCATCTGCGCGAGCGCGAACAGTGGCACGAAGAGCGCGGTCGGCTGATCGACGAGAAGACCTGGCTCCGCGCCATCATCGACGAGGTCCCGGACTATCTATTCGTCAAGGATGCCGAGTGCCGCTTCATCGTTGCCAACCGGAGTGTGGCGGCCGATATGGGTCGCGACCCCGTTTCGATCATTGGCGCCACCGATGCCGACCTTCACCCGCCGGCTCGGGCCCAAGAGTTCCTCGCGGACGACCGGCGCGTCATCGCGACTGGTCAGGCGATGATCGACAAGGAGGAGTTCATCATCCGGCCGACCGGCGAAATGCGCTGGCTTTCGACCTCCAAAGTCCCACTGCGCGACCCCGACGGCGCCACCGTCGGACTAGTCGGGGTTGCGCGCGACATAACCTTGCGCAAGCAGGCGGAAGAGCAGGTGCGCTTCCTCGCCTTCTGCGATCCCCTGACTCGGCTGCCCAACCGCGCGAGCTTCGAGGAAAACCTCCTCCAGGTAGCGCATGCTCTTGAACCGGGCGAAGAAGCGCGATTGATGCTCGTCGACCTTGATCGCTTCAAGCAGGTCAACGACACGCTCGGACATGCTGCGGGCGATGAATTGCTGCGCCAGGTCTCCGGACGGCTCACCACCTGGGTCGGCGGCCGAGGCCAGGTGTCCCGCTTGGGCGGCGACGAATTCGTTATCCTCATGGCCTTCCAGAGTGCCCACGAGGAAACCGCCTTCTACCGCCACGTCGTCGATGGCCTCGCCGAATTTTCCATAATGGGCAGCCATATCTATGTCGGCGCAAGTATGGGCATTTCCAAGATTCATGGTGCCACCACGCCGCTGGTCGCGCTGCGCGAGGCCGATATTGCGCTTTATGATGCCAAGGCAAAAGGACGAAACTGCTGGCAGATCTTCGAAGTCGGTATGGCCGACGAACTCGAGCGCCGTCATCAGCTGGAACTGGACCTGCGCGATGCCCTACTAGAGGGCGATCAGTTCGTGCTCCATTACCAGCTCATCTTCGACGATACGGGCTCGCGCATCGTGGGGGCCGAGGCGCTGGTACGCTGGCAACATCCCCAGCGCGGCCTGCTCGGTCCCGAGCAATTCATTCCGCTGGCCGAAGATCGCGGCCTGATCGTTCAATTGGGCGACCTGGTATTTCGACGGGCCTCCGAACTGCTTGCGCGGACCGACCTTGCCTGGGTCGCCATCAATGTCTCGCCCAGCCAGTTACGCGATCCCGGCTTTCCCGACCGGTCCCTGCATGTACTCAAGTGCCTGGGGGTCGACGCCTCCCGCATTCAGCTCGAAATCACCGAAGGGGTGGTGCTGCAGGAGTTCGATCAAGTTCGACCGGTCTTCGAGCGGTTGCGCCGGGCCGGCATGCGCGTTGCGATCGACGATTTCGGCACTGGCTATTCATCTCTCAGCTATTTGGGCCAGCTGACCCTAGACAAGATCAAGATCGACCGCTCTTTCGTCCAGGCGATCGGCACGTCCAGTGGCAACGCCATCGTTTGCGCCGTCATCGCCTTCGCCAAAGCACTCAACATGTCCGTCACCGCCGAGGGTGTAGAGACTGCCGAGCAGCAGGCCTTCCTCCAGAACGCAGCCTGCAACGAATTGCAGGGCTACCTGCTCGCGCGGCCCGAGGCTGAAGAGGGGCTTAGCGCCATGACAGGTATGTCACGGACAGCGGGGTTAGTGAGAGAGTATTAGACCCGCACCATTCGCATTTGGTTAGGCTAACTAGTGGAAGTGAGCGGAAAGTGGGCGCGACCAAAAAGCGTGCCTTGCGGGGCGAACGACGGCACTGCGCTTCACTCCGGTCGTTCGGCGAACCTTTGTGTTTCCAAACTGGACATCGCCGGGCCACAAGTTCTTAACCATCGTCTTTTTAAACGCGGTCGAAATTGCTTCGCAGGATGATCATGTCGCAAACGGTCACTTCCCGCCTGCGGGTCAGCATGCCGATCGGCAAGGGCCCCCATTCGGTCACTGGATCGATCTAGAAGGCAGCACAAGCGGACATTAAGGCTTTGTCGGTAGTCTTGGTGCCCCGCAGGCCGCGCTGACCAGCTAGTCGCACGATCTAGAGTTAGGAACGGTCTTCGGTCTGCGACATCCGAACGGCGCGCCAGCAGATTTCAGCGATAGCGGCGGCAATAGTGACACCAGCCAGCTTGAGGAACACTCCTAGTTCTTGGCCTTCCAGCCAGTCCGGACCGCCAACAGACGCCACGCGGAGACAGAGCGCGCCGAATACAGCCACGATCATGGCCGCGAGAATGCAGGTCATAAGGAATTCGGATTTTTGGACACGCGGCAAGACGGACTACTCCCAACAGCCCGCTCACTCTGTCATTAGCGGATTGCCGGTCCATCAAATGGATTGCTGCAATTTTATCGGAGTTTGCAAGTCATCGTTTAATGCGCCTTGCGAGGCTGGCGCGGGGCTCAGAGGACAGAATCAGTTTTAGGAGACTGCCTTGAAATATGCGCTGCGTATCGTGGGCCTGTTGGCCATCATTTTTGCCCTGTACATCATCGTGGGCGAGCAATTGGTTGGGTCCAGCAGCAACGCCTATGTTAATACGCGCCTTGCCACCTTGCGCATGCCTTTGGAAGGCACAATCCAACTCTCGACCCCACCGGTTGGCGGCCGAATTACTGCAGGCGAGGTCGTCGGCACGGCAACGCGACAGCAGAACGCCAATAGCGAGATCGCCTGGATCCTCGATGGTCGTCTGCAGGCCGCTGCCGACCTTCGGGCCTATGAGGCAGATCCTGACATCTCTCCTGTTGTCCTCGACCAGGCAGTGGAGCGATTGAAGGCCTATGAAGAAGCGCGCGAGGCGATGCGCGGACAGCAGGTTGCCGCCAGTTCTATCGCTCTGCGTTCGCCGGTCACGGGTGTAATCTGGAGTCTGACCGCCCATAGCGGGATATACCTGCCCATGGGAGAACCCTACGCGCGAATTGCCGACTGCGAGGCACTAGTCGTTCATGCCACAGTCGACCAAAGGCTCTACAATCAGTTGCAGCCGGGCGATGTGGCCCAGTTCAGATTTCATGATGGTGGCGTTGCGGAGATGACGGTCAGCCTTCTCGCCGGCACGGGGCCGCGAACGGTCTATGAAACGCTGGCGGTTAATCCAACCATTAGCCAAATGGAAGGGTATGCGGTGTTTCTCGAAGGCGTGTTACCCGATTCTGCAGGTACTTGCCCCATCGGCAAGTCTGGCCGTGTAGTCTTTAGCGAGGGTCCAGCAAGCTGGTTTGGAGAGCTTCTCAGCGGGATCGGCCTCTGATGCCAGTCCTACCCGAATGGCTGGTTGTTCTTGCACCAAGCATCATGCTGGTAGGCGTGGCGGTCAGTGTCTTACCGTTCTTCCGCCGCGAATATGTTCCCGTTCGCATTGTTGTGGCGATTGTAGCGATTGCGTTCAGCGTTCGCTATCTCTTCTGGCGCACTACGGAGACATTGGCAGACCCGGGATGGACACTTGATGCGTTCGCCAGTTGGTCGTTCTTTGCCATCGAGGCAGGGACGGTCGTCTCGAGTATTTCCGCCTTCATCCTTCTGTCGCGACACCGCAACCGCACACCCGATGTCGACGCGTTGTTGGCCAGCTCTGCTTCACCAACGGGCGAAGTGGCCGTCTTCATTGCCACCTACAATGAGGAATGGGCGGTCCTGGAGCGTACGATAATTGGGGCGTTGGCCTGCGACTATCCGAACAAGAACATCTATGTTCTCGATGACGGTCGGCGTGACTGGCTGGCAGAGGCCTGTCGCAAGGCCGGGGTCATTCACATCACGCGGCCGGACAATCGGGATAGCAAGGCCGGCAATATCAATCATGCGCTTGGTCTGTTGAGAGTCAGAGGCCGGCCGCCAGCCTTCGTTGCAGTACTGGACGCAGATTTCGTGCCCCACCGCGACTTCCTTCGCCGAGGTCTGGCACTTTTCGCGGACGCCAAGGTCGGTCTGGTTCAGACGCCGCAGCACTTCTTCAATCCCGATCCCATCCAGCACAATCTTGGGATCAGCCGATCCTACCCTGACGAGCAGCGTTTCTTCTTCGACTATATGCAGCCCTCACGCGACGCCTGGGGACTAGCCGTCTGTTGTGGTACCTCCTCGATCGTGCGCTGGGCCGCACTCGAGGAGATCGGCGACTTCCCCACAGCGAGTGTCACTGAGGATTACCTTCTGACCTCCACCCTTGCGCTGCATGACTACGCCACGGTCTATCTCAATGAGCCATTGAGCGAAGGCCTCGCGCCGGAAGGCCTCAAGGAATACATCACGCAACGGGCACGTTGGTGTCTTGGGCTGATGCAAATCGTGCATAGCCGCGCCGGCCCTTTCAGCCGCGAAAAGCTGCGTTGGCGGGATCGCTGGAGCATTTTGGATTCGGCGGCCTATTGGCTGACTACGTTCCCATTCCGGCTGGCCTGCATCCTGTTTCCGCTGCTTTATTGGTATTTTGGCGCCATCGTGGTGGACGCCAAAATGACCGACATCATCTACTATTTCGCGCCCTACTATCTGGCGACGATGATCTTCCTCAATTTCGTCTCGGTGGGCATGTTCGTCCCTATCGTCAATGACATTAGCCAATTGGTCGGCGCCTGGGATATCACCCGCGCCGCAGTAACCGGCCTGGTCCGGCCACGCGGCCACGCATTTAAGGTAACCATGAAGGGCGGAGCCCGAGGTGGCATCGTCGTGCAATGGACCATTATGCGGCGCTTTATCCTTCTCTTTGCCTTGACAGTGATTGGCCTATTGATCGGTCTGGTCTCAAATGACCTGTTTGATGCACGCGCCGGCGAGGGCAAAGCGGTCATCCTATTCTGGACGCTCTACAATCTCTTCGTTCTGGCCGGCACCATGTTGGTCTGTGTGGAACTGCCACGAACCTCTTCGATCCTGCGAATGCGGCCCGAACGCGTGCTTGTCACAGCTGGAGACCGAGAGTGGAACACTTGGCTCGAGGATATACATCAGGAAGCTGTTCGCCTGCGTGGCTTGACGCTACCTCTGGACACGGAGTTCCATATGAGCGTTGCCGGCGTAGGACAAATCGGTGGGCGCGTCAGGCAGTCGCTAGGCGCAACAGTGGAGGCCGATATCTCCATGACCGCCGATCAGCGCGAACTTCTGGTTGAAAAACTTCATACGCAAAGCGGAGCGCCGGGCACTGGTGCTGTGACAGTGGCGGGCTTGGGGGCAGGCGTGCTTAGGCGCGTGATTGCCGGTACGATACGATAGCCAAATCAGCGCCGGTCAGCGGCGTCCGACTGCAGCCGTGCGAGAACTTCTGACAGCGTCTGGACTTCCCTGAAGCGCCGGTGTTCCCGGACATAGTCCGTGGGCTCACCCTTGACCTGCGCCAACAATGCGACGGCGATGCGGCGTAGCGGTCGTATAATGCCCCCCGAAATCAATGCGAAGACAGTTGCGATAAACAGCGTAGCGAGCACGGCACCCAGGATCAGCTGCGACTGGAAGCGCTGTTGCGGACCAGAAAGCACAGCAGGATCGAGGCGCGCGACGAGGCCCCATCCAAATGGTGGGAGCGAACCGTACGTCAGGTCCGGCACTGTGAAGGATTGGTACTCCAGCCCATCCGGCCACGTTTCCTCAAACACTGCACGAACGCCTCTCCGTGCGGCCAGAATGGAGTTCATTTCTGCCGTCCGCTCGTCGATGGCCGCAGTGGAAAGCACGATCGTACCCTCGCGGTTGACGATGAACACGTCGAGTTCGAGCAGTTCCGCGGTTTCCTCCACCAGCGTTCTCACCCAACGCCAATTTACATGCGCCCCCAGTACGGCGATGACTTCGCCGTTTGCGTTGTGGATAGGAGCAGAGAAGTCGACAAACCGGAGCGGTTCATCGCCTTCCGACTGCATGAGCCGTGCCAGAAGGACGGCTTCGTGCACGTCACCTGCAAACGGGGCGACCAGCCCTTGCTGAAACCAAGGTCGCTGAGCAACATTTTCGCCGCGTAGCATGCCGCGGCTACTGGCCAGAACTGTACCATCTGCCGCGGCCACCCCGAGCCAAGACAGTTTTTCGTCCGTGCTGCCCATGGCATCCATCATTTGTTGCAGTGCGTCAGCGTCCCCGATTTCCTGGACGTTCGCGGCCGACTTCTCGATCTGCCGCCACTCTTCGTGAAGACTGCGCGCCAGGAAAGTTCCAAGCGCCTGCGATCTGACTCTGACCGCTGTTTCCGCCGTTTCCGAGCGATAGGTATCGAGATTTGCTATTGCCGCCAGAGTAAGCACCGCGAGCGCGAGTGCCGAAAGAAGGCCTACGATGAGGGTCAACAATGTCCGCAACTGCATCGGCGATTCTCCTTTGCCATCAGGACAATGTCTCAATTGAACCCGGCAGGAAAAAGGGCGCAGACCGCGATTGGTTAACCAATGATGAACGACGTCTAATGCAGCCAGACCAACATCATAGCGCCCCGTTTCGTTCGCTAAGCATTGTCTGGTGGCCTCTTAAGACTGAACTATTTGTCTGGCTCGCTGCCGTGTCGCTTGGGATGCGCCCGGTCAGTCCGACATTCTTTGGTCAGTTCGCATGGACTAACTTGTTCAAGGGAAGTGTTAGCCAGCGTTTGTTGATCTGCAACTTCGAGAAACGCCTGGATCGCCTGGTCCAGTACAGAAGGCACTTGGCAGCGATCTGCAAACAGGCACCATTCTCCTGCCATGCAGCCGACCAGGGCAAAGTCGGGTTCCGTGACCCGCAATACATCGCCCAGGGTGATAGCCTCGGGCGGCTTGCCCAGCATCAGGCCGCCATTGCGCCCTCTACCGGGCTTGAGAAATCCTTCCTGAGCAAGGCGCTGGGCGACTTTCATCAGATGACTGCGTGAGATGACGTTTGCCTTGGCAGCCTCAGCGATCGTGGTGCGCTGACCGTCTTGGTCGGCAACATGCATCAGAAGGCGCCAGGCATAGTCGGAAAACCGAGTGAGACGCATGCTTGCTCCTGATGGCAAGGCAGCCTCCGCCCTGGGAGGCTGCCGCCGGTAAGCACTATTGGGTTGGGGTTGCGCTTTCTGCATGGGGGTGCTCGGCATTGGGCCGATGGGTTAGCAGCTGCCCTTCTGTAGCCGCCGCAGGACCCGGTTCTTGATAGTCGTAAAACGTGCCGTGCAATCCCCAGTAAGCGCCTGCGATGAGCACCATTGCAGCAAGAAAGCCTGCAGGAACGCTGCTGATGGCCGGGGCCAGTTTTGGCAGTTTGAGTCCCGATAGCGTCGGATCGGCCGCAATCAGAAATAGGGTGCCCATGATCAGGGCGTGGCCCACCAAGTCTATGCGACCGAAGGGGTAGACCGCAGCTGTGAAGATGACGATCAGTGCGACTGCCGACAGCCTGCGAATGAGCGGGGTCCAGAGCAGCCCAAATCCCATCGTGAACTCGGCAACGCCGGCCATCGGAATGAACATATCGCGTGGCATGCCGAAGGTCAGGAAAGGCCGCTCTTCAACCAGCGGGTAGAACCATTCGGCATAGGCGAACTTTTCAAGGCTCGACCACATTAGCGCGATGGCAACACCCCAGCGCAGTACGGTGAAACGATGCTGATACCATTTGCTCTCCGTGTCTGCCGCAAGCGCAAGATAGCCCGCAATACCGACGCCAAGAGCCAGATAGTCGAGCAGATGGAAGAAGTCATAGTCCCGCAGCGCAATCACCCAGAGCCCGATGATGCCCGCAGCTGCCAGGGGCATAGTGCGCCGCGAAAACACGAGCAGCGCAATCAGGAGCTGCAGCCACGACACCCATTCGTTCGGGGTCTGAAGGTCGGGCGTGAGATAAACGCCGCCCACTGCGAAGATGGCCACAAAGAACGCGCCGATGACCGCCCGCATGAAATCGTCGCCGCGACGCCATAGCGGCAGGGTCAGACGATCAAGCATGCCGTTGACTGGGGTCGCCGAGGGGCTGCGTTCCACCAGAACAGTGGCGGCGAAAAACACCAGAACCAGCGCAATACCTGCCCAGAACCAGCCATTGGTGAGGGTGTCGGTAATGGGTGCGGGTGCAGCGCCTACAACATAGGGCGCAAACCACTTCACATGGGCATGGGCCGGGCCTGCTGCCATGAGGGTCGTGATCACGGCGGTAAAGGAAATGCCCAGAGCCGTCCGTATGGGTGTGCGGGTCCGGTGCTCATTATTGTCTGCCACGTCAAGCTCCGTTCGATGTCTGCGTGCTGCAATAGGAGTCTTCTAAACATTCATTTCTGCTGCATCTTTGATCTCGATCAAGTCGAAGATTTCCGAGTTGATGCAACGTCCGGTCGACACACCTGCGGGAAGGATAAAGTGATGGATGCCCTGAAGTTCGGAACGGCAGCTCTGCTGGCGGTCGCATTCGCCGGTGCGCTTCTGGTACGGAACCAGCCTGCGAGCGAAGTTGCTGCCCTGCCGTTGCCGTCCGTCTGCGGCGACGTGCATTCCGACCATGGCGGTGTTTCCATGCAAGAGCATCTCGACCTCATGTCCGAGGGCCAAAGCGAGGAGATGGCGGCCCTGATCCAGACGATGGAGCCGATGCACACCGACATGATGCGCGGCATGACTGCTGCCGATTTTCAAACTGCCTTCGTCTGTTCCATGATCCCTCACCACCAAGGCGCCGTGGAAATGGCGCAAGTCGCTCAGGACCATGCCACAGACCCATGGATCCAGATGTTCGCCCAGGAAATCATCAGTGCGCAACAGGTTGAGATCGCCGAAATGCAGGCCTGGCTAGCGCGAAGGCATCAATAATTGAACAGCGGAATGCGCGCCATGGGAAGGAAGTCGATGCCTGAATGTTCAACTCTCAAGATGCTACGATTTGGCCGTTTTTCTCGATTTTTGTGAAAAACCAGACGGACCGCAAGGGTCCCGTTTCGGTCATGTAACGGGCGACGGCAAAATGGGGCTGATTCCGGACCAGCAACTTTAGTTGGCCTCGTCGAGATAGCTGCCCCTAGTTCAGGCATAGCTCAACGCCTAATTCTGGCACCAGACCGCCTGTCGACTAGTGTTTGCTTTTCTGTCCGGATGACCCAAATGCCGGCTGTCGTCTTCCATCCCTTTTAGTCGTTTGCCGTAACCTTGAAGGAACGACAGATTTTTGCTGGGGTCTTGGAAGTTCGGATTCGCCGCATGGCTGCCGTTGGCTCGAGATTGATGCGCCGGTATCGAAGATGCCCGATCCTATTAAAGCTTGGCGTGCCCAGCGTCCTTTAAGTCGATCGGCTACCGTTGCACCGGCTGCGGCTAGGGCCTATGTACATCTTAGCGTAGTTCTGCAACCAAACCGAGTGCGCTTATTGGCAGAAGAAACCGGATTTTCTAGGTTTTCAGGACGTTGTGGCGGAGTGTCCCTTTCTCTCCGCCATTTACGCCCCGGAAGACCGGGGCGCTTGCATATTAAATTGCCAAATCCGTCAGCGGCTTACCAGTGGAAGTCCGGGCCGTTTTCTCGCGCGCCCATCAGGAAGACGTCGCTCATCAGGCGCAGCGGCGCGGCGTCGATGTCGCTGCGGCGGTTGTCGAGCAGGTTGGCGAAATGCTCGTACATGCTGGCATATTCCTCGTCGCCATGCTCGAGCACCACTTCACCATTGATGCGGAGCGTGCGCCCGCCGCGTTCCAGGCGGACGTCATTGCCTGCGCCGGTTTCGAAGCGGATCGTCCAGACCTCGCCGCTTTCCTCCAGCCAGTTGAAGCCGCAGGACAGGGCGGGCTGATGCGGCTGGCCTGACTTGAAGCCGATTTCCACATCCACAGGGGTCTGCCGGTTTGCCGGAAAGGTCAGCTTGGCGCTCTCGACGAAAACCGGGAAGGGCATGACTTTGGTGAAGATCGAAAAGGCATTGATGCCGGGATCGCAGACGCCAAAGCCGCCGGGCTCCCACACCCAATCCTGCCCCGGATGCCACTTGCGTACACTTTCGCGCCAGTCGATGCGGGCTGATTTCACGCCCTCTGCTGCGAGCACAGCCTTGGTCCGGTCCACGGCGGCGTTAAACTGGCTGTGCCAGGTCTGGTAAAGGACCCGATCCAGCCGCGCCGCATGGGCGATTAGATCGTCGAGCTCGGAAATCGTGGTGGTTGGCGGCTTCTCCATCATCACATCCTTGCCCGCGTCCAGCGCCTCGCGGACATAGGTGTGGCGGATGCCGGGGGGCGTGCAGATGGAAACCAGCCCAATTTCGGGCATGGCGGCGTAAAGCTCGCCCGGCGTGCGAAAGACCGGCACGTCACCATAGGCAAGGCCGCGCGTGGAAACCGTAGCGGCCAGCTCGAAATCATCCGACGCTGCAATCACCGGCAGGTGCTGGTCCTGCGCGATCTTGCCCACGCCGATTACCGCAATTTTCCGCTTGGCCATCCTGAAACTCCACTCGTTCAAAGCGGCGCTATAGAGCAGGTCTTGGCCGTCTCTGCCAAGACCTCAAAGCCCAGATAAGTATGATTTTATGCGTCAGGCGACGATGGCGGCGGTTCCCAGAGTTCGATCTGGTTGCCCTCGGGGTCATGAATACGCGCAAAACGCCCCGATTCCGGGGTGTCCCACTCATCGGGACGCGTTTCGACGTCAATGCCGGCGGCCTTGAGCTGAACCATCATCGCGTCGAGGTCATCGACACGCAAATTGATCATCCACTGCTTGTCGGCGGGAAAGTAGTCCGTGCTCTGCTTGAACGGCGCGAAAACGGTAGGACCTGCCGCCTGCATCCAGAATTCGGCAATGCCCAGATGGGTTTCGTACCACTGCGCCAAAGCCTTGGTGTCGCGCGAGCGAAAGAAGATTCCGCCAATTCCGGTTGCCTTTGCCATACTGGCCTCCTCCCTGTTCACCGGGACGATGCCACAGCCGGAGCGACCCGGAAAGCCGCTTGTCACCGCACGAGAATAGCGCGGAAATCATTGACATTGGTGCCGGTCGGGCCGGTCACCAGCAAGTCGCCGATGGCGGCAAAGGCACTATAGGCGTCATTGTTGGACAGTGCGGCCTGGGGATCGATCCCGACCTCCCGCATCCGCCGGGCCGAGGTGCCGTCGACATAGGCGCCCGCATTGTCCTCGGACCCGTCAATGCCGTCCGTGTCGGCGGCAAGCGCCGTGATGCCATCGACACCATCAATGGCAATGGCCAGCGAGAGGGCAAACTCGCCATTGCGCCCGCCGCGTCCCTTGCCGCGCAAGGTGACGGTCGTTTCGCCGCCCGAAAGCAGCACGACAGGCTTGGCTAAAGGCCGGTTACGCTGGGCAATCTCACGCGCCATGGCGGCGTGCACCAGCGCAACGTCGCGCGCTTCCCCTTCAATGGCGTCAGAAAGAATTGCCGCCTCGATTCCATTCTGCCGTGCCAGATCCGCTGCGGCCTCCAGCGAGAGGGCGGCCGAGGCGATGGTGGCCACACTATTGCGGCTAAAAATCGCGTCGCCGGCGTCGGGCGGCAGATTATCCTCGCTGGCGAGAAGTTTCGCCGCGGCTTCAGGCAGGTCCAGCCGGTAAAGCCCGGCAAGGCGCCGCGCTTCGGCTCGCCCGCCTTCAAGCGGCAAGGTCGGGCCGGATGCTACCAGCGCCGGATCATCCCCCGGCACATCGGAAACCACCAGCGTAGCAACGCGCGCCGGAGCGGCGGCGGCAGCCAGACGACCACCCTTGATGTTCGAAAACTGGTTGCGGATGAGGTTCATCACGCCGATTGGCGCCCCTGACGCAAGCAGCGCGCGGTTGATGGCCTGCTCATCCTCCAGCGTCAGTCCATCCGCTGGCGCTGGCAGCAGAGACGATCCGCCCCCCGAAATCAGCGCGACGACAAGATCATCCGGCCCCAGCCCTGACACCATCTCCATCAGCCGCTGTGCCGCGCGGAGCCCTGCCGCATCTGGCACAGGATGGGCCGCCTCGACGATTTCGATCCGTTCGCAGGCCTCGCCATAGCCATAGCGGGTGACCACCAAGCCGCTAAGGTCACCCGGCCATGCCTGTTCGAAGGCTCGCGCCATCTGGGCCGAGGCTTTGCCGGCGCCAATGACCAAGGTGCGCCCTCGCGGTGGCTCGGGCAGGTGTCGCGCCACGGCAAGAGCGGGCTGCGCTTGTGCCACGGCCTTGGCGAAGAGAGATTGGAGCAATGCGCGGTCCATGGGATCTCAATTGCTGGTCAGCGGTGTTGCCCTTGTGCCCACTGATGGAGGGCTTGTCTATATTGGCAAGCCGCTCAACAGTTTGGGGCCGCCATTACCAACGCCGGCTGCCGCACGAATGAGGGCCGTTTTAACGGGCACGGCGCGCTCCACCAGTCCCAGGCCAAAATCCCGGACGGCGCGCAGCGGCGCGACATCATTGGAAAACAGGCGGTTCATGGAATCGGTGACCATGGCCATGGTTGCGGTGTCAAAACGCCGCCAGGCCTGATAGCGCGCCAAGACATCGACACTCCCGTGATCGAGTCCGAGCCGCATGGCATCGACAATCACTTCTGCCAGCGCCGCAACATCCTTGAGCCCGAGATTAAGGCCCTGTCCGGCAATGGGGTGCACCACATGGGCAGCGTCTCCCATCAGCGCCAGTCGTGGACCCACGAATTCGCGGGCGATCTGCAGGCGCAGCGGAAAGCCCATGAGCTTATCCTCAAGCGTGACCTTGCCCAGCGTCGAACCCATAACGGCCTCGACTTCACCGGCCAGCGCGTCCTGGTCCATGGCGAGAAATTTTGGCGCATTTTCAGTTCGCTCGGTCCAGACCAGCGAAGAGCGATTGCCCGGCAGCGGCAGGCTGGCAAAGGGCCCCGCAGGACGAAAATGCTCATAGGCAATGCCATCATGCGGCAATTCATGGGCGATTGTCGCGACGAGACCTGTTTGCCCGTAATCATGACCGATCGTGTTGATACCTGCGCGCTGGCGCAAAGCCGACAGTGCGCCATCCGCAGCAACAATCAGCGGCGAGCTCAAGACCTGCCCGTCGGCCAGTGTCAGTTGCGCCAGCGGCCCATGCCCTGACCAGTCAGCAATTTCCGCAGGCGCCACGACGTCTATGCCTGTGCAGGCCTTGAGCAATGCGCCGCTGCTGGCCTGGTTGGGCACCATATGGGCAAAGGCTTCCCCTGGTGCCACCTCGCCGTCAAACTGCAGGAATAGCGGCCGGGCAATGTCGCCCTCACCGGAATCAGTGATGCGCATGGCGTTGATCGGCTGCGACGCCGCTGCCATTTCATCCCAGACGCCAAGAGCCTCGAAAACCCGCCGCACACCGGCCGCTATTGCCGAGGCGCGATTGTCGCGCGGGACACTGAGTGGACGTCGGTCGACAAGAGCAATGGAAATGCCTGAGGCAGAGCGCTGTAGCGCTAGGGCGAGGGTGAGGCCGACTGGCCCGCCCCCTACGATAATGACATCGAACCGCTTTATCACTGTGTCTGTCACATCCGTTCTCCGATTGGCGCATTGTCTGCCTGGCTTCGTTCTGAGGCAAGTGTGCCGATGTCGCGGGCGATGAGTTAAAAATATGCAAAATCGTGAAATTGCCTAATTTTTAGTCAAGTCGACTGCTGCCACAGACTTGCCACAAAGTGTTCATGCTCGGACTTATTCAAAAATATCTATAATTTTCAAGAAGTTATTGGGTTTCACGCCAGTTTGGCACGCCACTTGAGTCCCTGTTGCCTGTCGAATACCCGCAAGGCACAGAAAGGGGCATCCATGAAACTGGTGGTTGCAATCATCAAACCATCACGGCTCGAAGAGGTCCGGCAGGCGCTTAATTCCCTCGACGTTCACGGGATGACCGTCACCGAGGTCAAGGGCTATGGCCGGCAGAAAGGCCATTCCGAGATCTATCGCGGCACCGAATATGCCGTTCACTTCCTGCCAAAGCTCAAGGTCGAGATCGCTGTCGATGATGCGCTCGCCGATTCGGTGAGCAACGCCATCCGCGACGCCGCCCAGACGGGCCGTATTGGCGATGGCAAGATTTTCATCCTCGACCTTTTGGCCGTCACCCGCATCCGCACCGGCGAAACCGGCGCGTCTGCGCTCTGACGCCCCAGACTTCAGGAGAAACAAGACAATGACAGGGTTCAAAACTCCCCTAAAGATTGCCGGTGGCGTCGGGATAACCTCGCTGCTGCTGGCGCTGCCCGCGCTCGCACAAGACGCTGCTGCTCCCGCTGAGGCGGCCGCCACAGTCAGTGAAGGTGTCTCCGCCGACGTGGTATTCATCCTCAATTCGCTGCTGATGATTATTGGCGGCATCCTGGTGTTCTTCATGGCCGCCGGCTTCGCCATGGTCGAAGCAGGCATGGTGCGCACCAAAAACGTCTCCATGCAGCTGCTCAAGAACATCTCGCTCTTCGGCGTTGCCTGCATCATGTACTACCTCATCGGCTACAATCTGATGTATCCGCTGGGTAATTGGGTCATGGGCAGTGACGAAACCGGCGGCTATCTCGGCGCCTTCGGCATTGCGATCCTCGAAGCCGTGGGTATCACTGCCGATACTGCAGATGATTTCTCCTACGCAGCGACCAGCTCGGACTTCTTCTTCCAGGTGATGTTCTGCGCCACCGCAGCCTCGATCGTTTCGGGCACGCTGGCCGAACGCATCAAGCTGGTGCCGTTCCTGCTCTTCGTGGTCGTCCTGACTGCTCTGATCTATCCGATCCAGGCATCCTGGAAGTGGGGCGGCGGTTTCCTCGACAGCCAGCTCGGCTTCCTCGACTTTGCCGGTTCGACCGTCGTTCACTCGGTTGGTGGCTGGGCTGCACTTGCCGGTGCGATCCTGCTTGGCGCCCGTCGCGGCAAGTACAATGCCGATGGTTCGGTCAATGCCATGCCTGGTTCGTCCATGCCGCTGGCAACCTTGGGCATGTTCGTGCTCTGGCTCGGCTGGTTCGGCTTCAACGGCGCGTCCCAGCTTGCCATGGGTTCGGTGGGTGACGTGGCCGATGTCGGTCGCATCATGGCCAACACCAATGCCGGCGCTGTCGGCGGTGCGCTGGCGGCTCTGATCCTCTCTGGCGCCATCTACAAGAAGTTCGACCTGACCTTCGTGATCAATGGCGCACTGGCCGGTCTCGTTTCGGTCACTGCCGAACCGCTGACCCCGGGCCTGGGCACCGCCGCACTGATCGGTGCCGTAGGTGGTGCAATCGTCGTGTTCGCCGTTCCGTTCCTCGACAAGCTCAAGATCGACGACGTTGTCGGCGCCATTCCGGTTCACCTCTTTGCCGGTATCTGGGGCACAATTGCCGTGGTGTTCACCAATGGCGATGCCAACCTGGTCAACCAACTGCTGTCGATCATCATCGTGGGCGTGTTCGTCTTCGTGGTCAGCTTCGTCGTCTGGTTCATCCTCAAGTCCACCATTGGCCTGCGTCCCACGGCGGAAGATGAAGACCTCGGGCTCGACAAGGCTGAAGTCGGCATCGAAGCCTATCCCGAGTTCAAGTAACGCAATTCCGGCAGGTCGGGTCCGTACCCGGCCTGCCACGCATACCGCTTGTCAGCGGCGTGCAGTTCGCGCCCCTCTTGGCCCGCCACAGAGGCTTCCCACTCGCAAAACGCGCGGACTGCACACCCCTGGCAAGTACTGCCCAAGAAATGCGCAACATCTATGTGCATTGCCTAAAGCGCAGGCAGAAAATTGCCCAATTCCGCAGCCCTCAGCGCTCTTCCCTTATAACGCGTTGTAATTGCATAGGTTTTCTTGCTGTTTCGTTTGGCACGCGAATTGAGTCTGTAAAGCCGGTTCCAACAGGCGCACTGCGTGGCGCGAAGGAGGGGTGTAATGAAACTGGTGATCGCGATCATCAAGCCATCCAAGCTTGAAGAGGTCCGTCAGGCGCTCAATTCGGTCGATGTCCACGGCATGACCGTGACCGAGGTCAAGGGCTATGGCCGGCAGAAGGGCCATTCCGAAATCTACCGCGGCACTGAATATGCCGTGCATTTCCTGCCCAAGCTCAAGCTCGAAGTCGCCGTCGACGACAGCCAGGCTGATGCCGTGACCACGGTCATCCGGGACGCCGGCCAGACCGGCCGCATCGGCGATGGCAAGATTTTCGTCCTCGATCTTCTGGCGGTCACCCGCATCCGCACCGGCGAGACCGGCGCTGCCGCGCTGTAAGCGTCCCCCATTTTTCGGAGTCTAAAATGCAATTCAAGACGTCTAAACTTTTGGGGACAGCCGCGCTGGCATCCCTGCTGCTGGCGCTGCCAGCCCTGGCCCAGGAAGTGGCAGCCGAAGTGCCTGCCGCTATTGAGGAAGTCGCTGCCATCGATACCGGTGATACCGCCTGGATGTTCATCTCGACCATCCTTGTCATCCTCATGACCATTCCGGGCCTTGCCCTCTTTTATGGTGGCCTCGTTCGCGCCAAGAATATTCTCTCTGTTCTCACCCAGGTCTTTGCCGGCTTTGCCATGATCGCCCTGCTCTGGGTTGCCTATGGCTATTCGCTGGCTTTTGCCGGCCCGGGCGAAGGCGGTCTGTCTGCTTTCATCGGCGATTTCTCCAACCTCTTCCTCGGCGCTACCGCGCCAGATTCGGTGTCGGGCACTATTCCCGAGCTGGTCTTCGTGGTCTTTCAGCTGACCTTTGCCTGCATCACCTCGACCCTCATCGTCGGCGGCATTGCCGAGCGCATGAAGTTCGGTGCGCTGATGGCGTTCCTCGCCATTTGGTTCACCTTCTCATACCTGCCGATCGCGCACATGGTCTGGGCCGGCTCGGGCCTCTTCTTCAACATGGGCGCTCTCGACTTCGCCGGTGGCACCGTCGTTCACATCAATTCCGGTGTTGCCGCTCTCGTCGCTGCCATCGTGCTGGGGCCGCGCCTGAGCTATATGAAGGAGCCCATTGCGCCGCATAACCTGGCCTTCGTCTTCATCGGCGCCTGCCTGCTCTGGGTTGGCTGGTTCGGCTTCAACGCCGGTTCGGCTCTTGCTGCCAATGGCGTTGCTGCCCAGGCCTTCCTCAACACCATCACGGCCCCTGCTGCTGCGGCTCTGGCTTGGGCCATCGGCGAAAAGATGACCCGTGGCCACGCTTCGGCTCTGGGTGTCGTTTCCGGCGCCGTTGCTGGCCTCGTTGCCATTACCCCCGCGGCCGGTTTCTCGGGCACGGTTGGTTCCATGCTGCTCGGCGCTGTCGCCGGTATCGTCTGCCTCTATGCCGTCGTCACCCTCAAGCCCATGCTGAAATATGACGACAGCCTCGACGTTTTCGGCATCCACGGCATCGGCGGCATTGTCGGCGCCATCGGCACGGCCATTGTTGCCGATCCTGCCCTGGGCGGCTTCGGCGCCGAGGGCTATTCGATGGGCGGCCAGCTGGTCATCCAGATCATGGCCGTGGCCGTTGCCATCGCCTGGTCTGCCGTCGTTACCCTCATTGCCCTCCTGGTCGTCAAGGCCATCTTTGGCGGGTTGCGGGTCAGCGAAGCCGGCGAAAGCGATGGTCTCGATCTCTCGACCCATGGCGAACGCGCCTACAATTGATCCGGTCAATCCGACCATTCTCGGGGGCGGCGCCACGGCGTCGCCCCTTTGCATTTCGGCCCGGCCGATGCGCAAAAAGCCGATGGTTAGCACGCGATTAACCCTGTCGTTCTAGCATGGCGGCAAATCGGGCCTGCTGATGGTTTGCGGCCCGGCAACGAGTATGCGTATCCATGCCCAGCCATCCCGTTCCGACCCTCGATGCTGTCCGCCCCGTGCCGCCGCGCTCCGCGCGCGCCAAGGCCGCGCCAGTTCCACCACCAGCCATCGCCATCCGCATTCCCCTGCGCATTGCCGGCCTGCTGCTGTTGGCCCTATCCGGAATATTGCTGGCCTCCATGGCATCGTGGTCGGTCGATGATCCATCGCTCTCCTTTGCCACGGGCAAGACGGCAGCCAACTGGCTGGGCTTTCCCGGCGCGGTGATTGCCGATCTCGCCTTCCAGTTTCTGGGCCTTGCAGCGCTGGTCATGGTCGTGCCGCTTGCCCTTTGGGGCTGGGCCATGACCCGCCGGATGCGCCCGACCCGCATGGGCCTGCGCACCCTTGCCTGGCTTGCGGCCACGCTTTCGGCCGCAGGGGTCTTTGCCTTTATCGGTATGCCCGAAACCTGGCCTCTGCCCACCGGCCTTGGTGGTCTCGCAGGCATGATCTTTTCGGGTCTCGCCGGCACCATTGTCGGCGATGATCCGCAGCCGGTGACCTCGAGCCTTTTCGCCATCATTCTTGCCGCGCCGGCCCTTGCCCTCTTCTGGATCGCCATGGGTCTGGGCACCGCCGTACCGGCCAAGCCGCAGAAGGCTTCGACCAGCCGTGCCGCTGCCGCTGATCCCGCCGATGAGCGCGAGCCCAATCCGGTGCTGGAAGTGGCGTTGGGGGCCCTGGTGCATATGGGCTATTCTGTCCGTACCGCCTTCCGCCGCGCCCGCGCCGACCATGCCGCCCGCCGCGCTGCCGAGGCGGAGGAGCAATATGGACATGACCGGGAGCCGAGCCTCGAACCCGATATGGGCGATACCGCGCCGCGCCGTGGCGAACCCGCAATGTCGCCGCGCCAGATCCATGCGCCGGTCGAGCCGGTGTTCGACGCTTCGCCGCGCGTCAATGCGCGTCCGTCCTATGACGATACGGCGATCGATTATCCCGACGAGATCGAAGAGGATATTCCCTTCACTCCCGATACGCCGATCACCGCCTATGCCCAGCGCGGCGACTCGCGTTTCCAGCCGGTCGATCACGCGGCGCCCCGCGTTACCGCGCCTGCGCCGCGTCCCGCGCCGGGCCAGCGGGTGTTCCGCGAAGCCCAGGGGTCGCTGCTCGATGAGCCCGGTGGGTTCGAGCTGCCGGCGCTGAGCCTTCTCGCCGAGCCCCGTCACAAGGGGCCATCGCCCGAACACGCGCCCGAGCGGCTCGAGGAAATGGCCCGCCAGCTTGAGGCGGTGCTGGCTGACTTTGGCGTCAAGGGCGACATCATCAATGTCCGCCCCGGTCCGGTCGTGACCCTGTTTGAACTGGAGCCGGCCCCCGGCATCAAGTCGAGCCGCGTTATTTCGCTGGCCGACGATATCGCCCGTTCGATGAGCGCCATCTCGGCCCGCGTTGCCGTGGTTCCGGGCCGCAATGCCATTGGTATCGAGCTGCCAAACCAGACGCGCGAAACCGTGTTCTTCCGCGAAATGCTGGCCTCGTCCGATTTCGAGAAGATGAAGGGCAAGCTGCCGATCTGCCTTGGCAAGACCATTGGTGGCGAGCCTGTCATCGCCGATCTGGCACGTATGCCGCATCTGCTCATCGCCGGCACCACCGGCTCGGGCAAGTCGGTGGGTATCAACACCTTCATCCTGTCGCTGCTCTATCAGATGACGCCAGAGCAGTGCCGCATGATCATGATCGATCCCAAGATGCTTGAACTGAGCATCTATGACGGCATTCCGCATCTGCTCACCCCCGTGGTCACCGATCCGCAAAAGGCGGTCGTGGCGCTCAAATGGGCGGTGCGCGAGATGGAAGACCGCTATCGCAAGATGAGCAAGATCGGTGTGCGCAATATCGACGGCTTCAATCAGCGCGTTGCGGAAGCCGCCAAGGAAGGCCGGGTCATCACCCGCACCGTGCAGACCGGTTTTGATCGCGAAACCGGCGAGGCGATCTTTGAGAGCGAAGAATTCGATCTCCAGCCGCTGCCCTATATCGTCGTTATCGTCGACGAAATGGCCGATTTGATGATGGTCGCCGGCAAGGACATTGAAGGCGCCATCCAGCGCCTGGCACAGATGGCCCGTGCCGCCGGCATCCACATCGTCACCGCCACGCAGCGTCCGTCCGTCGACGTCATCACCGGTACGATCAAGGCCAACTTCCCGACCCGTATCTCCTTCATGGTGACCAGCAAGATCGACTCCCGCACCATTCTGGGCGAGCAGGGCGCCGAGCAGCTGCTGGGCAATGGCGACATGCTCTATATGGCCTCGGGCGGACGCACCAAGCGCCTGCATGGCGCCTTCGTGTCCGACGCTGAAGTCGAATCGGTGGTTGCCCATCTCAAGAGCCAGGGTCAGCCGGATTATCTCGACAGCATTACCGAGGAGGACGAGGACGGCGCCTATGGTGGCGAAAGCGCCGCGGGCGACGATTATGCCGGCTCGGGCGACGAGCTTTACGACAAGGCCGTCCATATCGTGCTGACCGACAAGAAGGCTTCGACCTCCTATGTGCAGCGGCGCCTCGCCATCGGCTACAACAAGGCGGCAACCCTGATCGAGCGCATGGAACGCGAAGGCGTCATCAGCCCGGCCAATCATGCCGGCAAACGCGAGATTCTCGTCGGCAACAATGCGGACGGCTATTGAGCCGAGGGCATCGCCCTGCTGATCCCGATCAAGGCGGCCTCCGGGCCGCCTTTTTCTTTGCGCCGGTTTTGGGTTCAAAGAGCGTTCCGCAACGCCGGGCGTGCCGAAGTGCCGGGCAGCGTCTCCGCCCCCGGTTTTGCTTTAGTCGATGGTGCTCCGAGAAGCCTTTTGTCTCGAAATTTAAAAAATGAGACGCAAGACGTCTCGGAGCGCCGGGATTTCTGGCGAAGGGAGTTTCCTAGGGGGATGTTGCCATCACGAACCCATCTCCGAGCCCGGCCTCCGATAACGATAACGAGGCCCCCCGACTGTCGCCGGGCGGTGATCGTTGCAACCCCATCCTTGCCCGGCTGATG